>DPSD01000355.1 GCA_003538495.1 Accumulibacter sp. | reverse complement strand
GGAGGGCTCATATGATGAGCCCTCCGGGCGAGCGGCTGAAGAATAGCGCTAATCAGGTAGCCTCTTGCGACCCCGACCCGGCTCAAGGGGGTGTCAAGGCTCAGGGCAGCAGTCGGGCGACCACTTCGACCAGCGCCGTACCCAGGCGCAGGTGCTGGTCAGCGTCGAGATGAACGCCATCGATCGGGCTCACGCTAGCCACGCTGCCCGCGTCAAAACAGTCGCAACCGAGAGTGATGGCGACTTCCCGGCAGGCCGCGGCGAGGCCGACGCACTTGCGCTCGCCGTCGACGAACTTGGGCGCGATCGCTCCGCTTGCGGTCTCCTGCGACGGTGGCACGACGATCAGGATCGGCGGCACCGGCATCTCCGGTTCGATCGGAGCCTGCCGGATGGCGTTGACCAGGACACCGAGGCCCTGCGCCGAATGCCAGGCATTGTGCGGGTGCATCGACTGGAAGTCGTTGGTTCCGAGCATCACGATCACCAGCGCCAGCGGCGAATGGATCTCGATCCGCTGGGCGAGGCCATCGAGACCCTTGCGGCCGGGCTTGAAGGGATCGTCCCAGACGGTCCGGCGACCGTTGAGGCAATCCTCGACAACCCGCACACGCCGACCTCCAGCATTGAGGGCGTTTTCCATCACCCCCGGCCAGCGCGCGTCGAAGGGCAGCCGGCGACGAGTTTCGGGAATAATTCCCCAGGACAGCGAATCGCCGTAGAGCAGAATGTGCCGCATCGAATCGTTCCTCGCGGTCTGGATCAGTAAAGCAACTGGTCACATCGGAAGCGTTGGTCGACCATCGGCCGCGGCTGGACCAGGCAGAGCGCCGCGCACCGCCGGCAGCTACTGCATCGAGTGCAGTCCGATGATGTTGCCTTCACTGTCTTCGACCAGCGCGATGTGGCCATACTGCCCGATGGCCATCTTCGGCTGGATGACCCTGCCACCGGCCTGCGCCGCACGACTGGCTTCGTGGGCCGCATCTTCACAGGAAAAATAGACCATCGTGCCGCCCTTCCCTGGTCCCGACATCGGGTGCCGAACCAGCGCACCCGCAGCCCCCCCGCCACCCTCGACCCAGGGGAAGGCGTACATTTCGCCATCTTCGCCGATCTCGGGCAGCGCGGTCAGCTCGCGGCCAAAGACCGAGGTGTAGAAGGCCCTGGCGCGCGCCATGTCGGCAACGTAGATCTCGAACCAACCAACCGGGTTAGCAGCCTTTTCCATGCTCATGCTCCTCAAGGGGTTGTTAAAATGGAACGTCGATGCACGGGCAACGACGCCCAGCTTTCCCTGCACTTGCGCGGCCTTCGGCGGACGATCTGCACCCGCTGGCGACGGCAGCGTATCGTACCAGCGGCTGTGCGCCTGGCGTAGCCCGGCCGGTGCACGGCCGCGGGCGCGCCGCCATCCACCGCTAGCGAGGACACCATCCGCTGTCCTTGGTTCCTGGCGATCCACTGCCGGCGCACCACCCGGCACGAGCTTGCCGACCCAGCAAAGCGGCGGCCGATCGCCGGTCCAGCAGGCGAAAGACCGGCTCGGCGGAACGTGCGTCGATCGCCAGGTGAAACTCGCCCTCTGCAAGGTCTGGCGGCGGCGGCTGGAGTTCGCTCAGGGCGTTCAGCAGTCGCTCGGGATCATGCTGAAAACGCAGGACTCTGACTTGCGGCGGCAGTCGTCCCGCCGCCCCCGCCTGCAGCCGCAGTTCCTGCTCGGTATAGAAGCGCAGTTCGGTGCATGCCCGTTCGAAAGCGAGCACTTCACCGACGATTGGGTCGAGCAGTCGTCCGGCCTCCATTTCGGCCGCGAGAAAGTCCGCAAAGCGGACGCACTCCGCAGGTAGCTGCAGGTTCTCGGTCGGGTTGCCATGCCAGTACCGGTCGAGCAGCGGCCCCAGTCGCTGGCCGAGCAGAAAACACGTGAAAGGCAGGGTCTGATCGAGCGGAGTCAACCGATTGGCGCGGTGAATCGCGGTATTGACCCGCATCCCGGGGTGATCCGCCATCGCGGTCAGGCGGCGCCGTTCGCGGTCACTCAAATCGTGCTGCTCGAAGACGGTCGCCGGGTTCTCGATCAGGCGTGCGCGATAGTCAGACGAGGCGATCATCCGGCAGAAAATGTCCTGGTAGGCCTGGAGTGTCACGTTCAGCTCAGCAATACCGTTCCCAGATGCGGCGCGCACGCTTCAGTTCGGCGGCGATCCCGTCGATCTTGAGCAGTGGATACGACGACTCGTGAAATTCGAAGGTCACGCCACGAATCCACGGCGCCGCGCGCAGGGTCTCAGCGAGCAAGTCCCAGACCGGCTCGGCAACGGGACCGGCATGGGAATCGGTGTAGAAGCCCAGCAGTTCGTCGCCGCCGGCGAGGTGAAGCTCGACGACAGTTCGCAGGTCGAGGTCACGCAGAAAGGACTCGACCGAAACACCGTGATTACGGGCATTGACATGGAGGTTGTGCAGATCGAGCAGGATGCCGCAACCGGAATCCTGGCACAGGCGATTCAGGAACTCGGGTTCGCTCATCTCCTGATCCGGGGTTTCCGCGTAATAGACGTTATTTTCGAGCAGGAACGGGCAGTCGATCAACGCGCGAATGCGTGCGACGCGCCCAGCGATCAGTTCGAGCACTTCCTGATCGTAAGGGACAGGCAACGCGATCGCGGTGTGCATTTCGCCGCCCTCGGCCGCCGCCAGCGCGTCGGGCAGGCGCGAGAACGACAGGTGGTCACTATGCCAGGCAAACGCCAGTCGCTCGTGCAGCCAGCGCAGTTGATCGACATGGCCGGTATCGAAAATTGCCGCACTACCGATCGAGAGCCCGATCGAGTGGCAGAGCATTGGTTTGCGTTCGCGGGCGCGCAGCAGGAAGTCAAGCGACTTGTCAAGAAACGAATACCGCGGCGTGATTTTGACGCCGCGGTCAGCCCACTCCCGATCCGGGATCAGTTCCAGATAGTCGAACGCATCAGGGTGCGACTCGACAAACTGCGGCAAGGCCGGGTTGAGGAGCAAGCCGACGCCAAGCTTCTGGCTCGGTACGTGCATCAACCGGGCTGAACGATCTGCTCGAATTTCTGCTTTATGTTGAGATCGAGTCCCGAGTAACAGCCACCGCAAAACTTGAAGCCGATCGCCTTCGCCAGACGCTTGTCGCCGAAGACCTGTTTTTGGGCCTCAAGGATCTGATCCAGGGTCGTACCCGGATCGTAGGCTATTTCAACCGCCGGTTTGCCGCAGCAGGGACCAGCTTTTGTCGCCGAAATGCTTATTGCCATGGTGCGCCTCCTCTTCTGCCTCAGTTAGTGGTCTGTGGCCGGGCGACTTGCACTCGGCCACGTCGCGAGTATCGGTTCTCCCCACGACCGCGTCAAGCGCCTATGTGGCTGCTTTAAAGGCGATGCAACATGACTTCGGCGACGAAGCGGCTGCCGATGTAAGCCAGCAACAGGACCAGGAATCCGGCCAGCGTCCAGCGCAGCGCGACCCGCCCACGCCAGCCGTAGATGCGGCGCCCGACCAGCAGCGCAGCGAAGATACCCCATGAGGCGAAGGCAAACAGGGTCTTGTGATCGAGGGCCATGGCCTTGCCGAAGATCGCTTCGGAAAACATCACGCCACTGACCAGGGCCAGGGTAAGCAGACAGAACGCGACAAAAATCATCCGGAACAGCAACGCTTCCATGGTCAGGATCGGCGGCAGAGTGCTCAGGCTCTTGGTAATTGCCCGCTGATGCAGCTTGCGCTCGGCAAAACCCATGAAGATGGCGTGCAGCGCGGACAGCGTGAACAGGCTGTAGGCCAGCATCGCGGCCAGAAAATGGAGCTGGAAACCCCAGGCCCCGGCATGCGCGACGACGCGCAGTTGCGGGAACACCGCTGGCGCAATAGCAGCGAGTGCGGCAAGCGGCAGGACCATCGGCTGCAGACCGTCCATGCGCGAGCGAAAGCTCTCCAGCCAGTAGATCAGTACCGCCAGCCAGAGCATCAGCGACAACGCGAAACTGAAGGAAAAGCGCATGCCACCGGCGCTGAACAGCCCATGGTAAAGCCCGAAGCCCTGAATCAACAGCGCGCCAAGCAGCGCCGCACGCTCCCACTGCTGCATCGGCAGGGTTACCAGCGGGCGGTCGCTTTCACGCCAGCGAGTGTGCCAGAAATGAATACCCAGCGCGGCATAAAGCAGCGATGAAACGATGTGCGGGAGAAGCTGCAGTAGAATGTCTGGCATTTTTTGAGTTTACACCAAGCCGGAATCCAAATGCTCGACAACCTGACCCAACGCCTTGCCCGCGTCATGAAGACGCTGCGCGGTGAAGCGCGGCTGACCGAAGCCAATATCGGCGACGCCCTGCGCGAAGTTCGCCTCGCCCTGCTCGAGGCCGACGTGGCCTTGCCGGCCATCAAGGAACTGATCGCCGCGGTCAGGGAGAAGGCCATTGGCGAGGAGGTGATCGGCTCGCTGAGCCCGGGACAGGCTCTGATCGGCGTCGTGCACCGCGAACTGACGAAGCTGATGGGCGAAGCGCACACCGGCCTGAACCTGGCGACGCAGCCGCCGGCGGTGGTACTGATGGCCGGTCTGCAGGGTGCCGGCAAGACGACCACGGTCGGCAAGCTGGCCAAGATGCTGCGCGAGACACAGAAGAAGAAGGTGCTGGTGGTGTCCTGCGACGTCTATCGACCGGCAGCCATCGAGCAGTTGAAGACCGTCGCTGCCCAGGCCGGCGTCGATTTCCTGCCTTCGACACAGGCCGAGAAGCCGGTCGATATTGCACGCAACGCGCTCGATTGGGCGAAGCGGCATTTCCACGACGTGCTGCTGGTCGATACCGCCGGGCGTCTGGCGATCGACGCGGCGATGATGAAAGAGATCGCCGATCTGCACGCGGCGATCAAACCGATCGAAACCCTGTTCGTCGTCGATGCGATGCTCGGGCAAGACGCGGTCAATACGGCTAGGGCATTCAGCGAGGCGCTGCCGCTGACCGGCATCATCCTCACCAAACTCGACGGCGACGCCCGCGGCGGCGCCGCGCTATCGGTTCGTCACGTCACCGGCCGGCCGATCAAGTATGCCGGCATCGGTGAGAAGCTGACCGGTCTCGAAGCCTTTCACCCGGAGCGCATGGCCTCGCGGATCCTGGGCATGGGCGACGTACTGTCGCTGATCGAAGATGCGAAAAAGGGCATTGACGAGCAGAAAGCGGTCGAGTTCGCCAAGAAACTGAAGTCCGGCAAGGGCTTCGACCTGAACGACTTCAAGGACCAGATCGGCCAGGTGCGCAAGATGGGCGGCCTGTCGTCGATGATGGAGAAACTGCCGGCGCAGTTTTCGCAAGCGGCGGGGCAGTTACCGGCCGGCGGCGAGGAGAAAGCGGTGGCGCGAATCGAAGGGATCATCAACTCGATGACCCCGACCGAGCGCAGCCGCCCGGAGTTGATCAAGGCCGCGCGCAAGCGCCGCATCGCGATCGGTTCCGGCGTTCAGGTGCAGGAGGTCAATCGCCTGCTCAAGCAGTTCGAGCAGACCCAGAAGATGATGAAGCAGTTTTCGCGAGGCGGCATGGCGCAGCTGCTGCGTGGCGTCAAGGGGATGTTGCCGGGGATGCGTTGAGCGCTTGCGCCGCTGATCGGCTAGCCGTTCGCCGCGCGTCCGGCGGCGCTTTCTTCGCCGCTCACGTCAACGTTGCGCCAGGGCGCTCCTGCTGTACGTCCACCGCTGATCCCAGGCCGCGCGCACCATGTTCGGATACGCGGCCTGCCCCAGGCTGCCGTTGTAGCGACCAAGCGCCCGGTAGAGGTCACCCCGCTCGATGTCGAGGTAGTGGCGAAGAATGGTGCATCCGTAGCGCAGATTGGTGCGCAAGTGGAACAGGTTATCGTCGCTGCGTCCGACCAGCCTGACCCAGAAGGGCATGACCTGCATGAAGCCGCGGGCGCCCGCGGTCGACACGGCGTATTTGTTGAAGCCGCTTTCGACCTGGATCAGGCCGAGCACCAGCTGCGGGTCGAGACCGGCGCGCGTCGCCTCGTAATGCACCGAGCGCAGGAAATCGAGCCGCGACTCACGGTCCGGAATACGCTTCGCCAGGCGCCCGGACATCTCGGTCAACCAGTCTATGGCCACCGTCGAATCCTGAAATGAACTGTGCTGCGGCGCCCGGTCGGAGACCGATCGCGACAATGCCCCGTGCACACTGGCCGACAACGGCTCGTACTTCTGCGCGCCAGCATACGCCGCCAAGGGCGCCAGCAAGGACAGCAGAACCCCTATTGCGGCGCGCATAGTCGGGCTGCAAGGAACTGGCCAAGCTCGCCAAGCGGCAACATCTGCGACTCTGCGTCAGCGCGTCCCTTGTACTCGAGCTTCCCTTCGGCCAGGCCACGCTCGCCGACGACCACCCGGTGCGGGATGCCGATCAGTTCCATTTCGGCGAACATCACCCCCGGGCGCTCATTGCGGTCGTCGAGCAGAACGTCAATGCCGGCTGTCGTCAGTTCGGCGTAGAGCGCGTCGGACGCAGCTTTCACCGCGGCACTCTTGGCGTAGCCCATGGGGACAATGGATACCTCGAAGGGCGCAATCGCCGCCGGAAAACTGATGCCGCGCTGGTCATGCCCCTGCTCGATGGCCGCGCCGACGATGCGCGTCACGCCAATGCCGTAACAACCCATCTCCATGATCCGGCTCTGCCCACTCTCGTCGAGAAAGCTGCACTTCAGCGCCTCGGCATACTTGGTGCGCAACTGGAAGATATGGCCCACCTCGATGCCACGGCAGAGCTCCAGCCGGCCCTTGCCGTCGGGAGACGGGTCGCCGGCGACGACGTTGCGCAGGTCTGCGACGAGCGCCGGCTCGGCCAGATCGCGGCCGAAGTTCACGCCGGTCAGGTGGAAACCCGCGTCATTGGCGCCGCAGACGAAGTCGCCCATCACCGCCACGCTGCGGTCGGCAACGACCCGCACGTCGCCAACGGCGACCGGACCGATGTACCCGGGCTGACATCCCAGCGCCGCGACGATCTCGTCTTCGCGCGCGAAGCGAAACTCGCCAAGGGTCTTCTCGGCCTTCAGCTCATTGAGACTGTGGTCTCCCCGCAGCAGGATCAGCGCAAATTGCCCCGCTCCTGCCGGCGGCGAAGTCAACACCACGGCGATCGCCTTGACCGTCGTCGCCAAAGGAATCGCCAACAGAGCAGCAACGTCCTCGCAGGTGGCGCGGCCCGGTGTGGCGACCTTCTGCATGGCGGCCACGGCCGGGGCGCGCTCTTGCGACGGCGCCAGCGCCTCAGCCAGTTCAACGTTGGCCGCAAAATCCGAGTCTGGACAATAGGCCAGCGCGTCCTCGCCGGAGTCGGCCAGGACGTGGAACTCGTGCGAGCCGGTACCGCCGATCGAGCCGGTATCGGCGGCCACAGCGCGAAATTTCAGTCCGAGGCGGGTGAAAATGCGGGTGTACGTTTCGAACATGTTGCGGTATTCGCGCTTCAGATCGGCGAAGCTGCTGTGGAACGAGTAACCGTCCTTCATCAGGAATTCGCGACCGCGCATGATCCCGAAGCGCGGCCGGATCTCGTCGCGAAACTTCACCTGCACCTGATAGAAGTGCACCGGCAGCTGCCGATAGCTCTTGACGTCCTTGCGCACGACGTCAGTGATCACTTCCTCGTGCGTCGGGCCAATGACGAAATCGCGCTGATGACGGTCCTTGCAGCGAAGCAGCTCGGGGCCGTACTTCTCCCAGCGCCCGGATTCCTGCCACAGCTCCGCCGGCTGCACGGCCGGCATCGATACCTCGATCGCCCCGGCCCGGTCCATCTCCTCGCGGACGATCTTCTCCACCTTGCGCAGCACCCGCAGGCCGACCGGCATCCAGGTATAAATCCCGCCTGCCAGTCGTTTGATCATGCCGGCGCGCAGCATAAGCTGATGGCTGATGACCTCCGCGTCGGACGGAGCCTCTTTGAGCGTCGACAGGAAAAAACGGGAGGTGCGCATGGAATTCAGCTTACGGACGAAGGGAGGTCCGATTTTACTCGACAGTCGAGCCTCCGGTGACCGCAAATGCAGGCAAGACCCGCTCGAATCGACAAATCGACACGCTTGCCAACACCTGCCGAGTTGCCGCCCTGCGCACGGTGCTCCTCACGAAGCGCACGCGCTGCTTTGCAAGGTCAATGAATTGTGGAAAAATGAAGCTAATCAATCGGATTTCAGGTTCCACAAATGCTTGATCGTGAAGGCTATCGCCCGAACGTCGGCATCATTCTTTGTAATGCCAGGAACGAAGTGTTCTGGGGCAAGCGCATCAGAGAGCATTCATGGCAGTTTCCGCAGGGTGGTATCAAGCGGGGAGAGACGCCCGAACAGGCGATGTACCGTGAGTTGCACGAAGAGATCGGCTTGCTGCCAGAGCACGTGTTCATCCTTGGTCGCACCAAAGACTGGTTGCGTTACGACGTCCCGACGCACTGGGTAAGGCGCGAATGGCGCGGCAGTTACCGAGGACAAAAACAAATCTGGTTTTTGCTTCGGCTCCTCGGCCGCGACTCCGACCTTTCCTTGCGCGCCAGCGATCATCCCGAGTTCGACGCTTGGCGATGGAATACCTACTGGGTATCGCTCGACGCGGTCATCGAGTTCAAGCGCCGCGTTTACGAGCAGGCTTTGAACGAGCTTGCCCGCTTCCTCAATGCCGACCATCGCCGCCCGCGCCGTTCGGCGCCGCCAGCGCCGGACCGTTCGGCTATCGAGACTGTAGACAAGCGATGAGTGCACCACTGCCTGCCCTGACCAATTGCCCACAATCAGGTCGCCAGCAATCGACGCGAAGCCTTGTGCGCTGTCTGTTGCCGCTGCTCGTCCTGGTGCCGACCGCGGGACTGGCAGCTGGTGACGAGGGTGATCTGGACGCCAGGCGCGGGGAAGAGGCCGAAGTTCAACTGCCACCGTTTCCGCTGGCCGAAAATCTTATCCCCTTCACGGTCAGCGCGACCACCGACAACACGTTCATGATCGACGGCGCGTCGCTATCGGTAGGCCCCGGCCGCGTGCTGCGCTACACGCTGGTGATCGTCAGCCCGAGCGGGGCACAGAACGTCAGTTACGAGGCGATACGCTGCACCACCGCCGAACGCCGCCTTTATGCATTTGGCCGCTCGGACAAGACATGGTCCAAAGCGCGCAACGATCAGTGGACACGAATCCAGGAAAGTACCGTCAATCGACACCACGCCGCGCTGTTTTCCGACTATTTCTGTGCCATCGGGGTTACTCTCCGCGATGCTGAAGATGCTCGCCGGATCCTGCGTGCCGGCGACAATCGATCATCGTTTCGCCCCTAGCTTCGCTGACTGCTCGAGTGCAACCCGAACAACAAAGGTCACCAAATGATTGCCGACCAATTGGTCATCGAGTTTGACAAGGCTCTACGCACGCTTTTCGCACCCGCACCGACGACCCGCGAGGTCCCCGGCAGCAAGCACCCCGAAGCGGAACTGTCCGACGACGAGAGAACCCATGCCAGCGCGCTGATGCGGATCAACCACGTGGGCGAGGTCTGCGCGCAGGCCCTTTACCAGGGACAGGCGATCGCTTGTCAAAATCCGGACCTTCGACTGGCTCTGCAGCAAGCGGCATCCGAGGAAACCGAGCACCTGGCCTGGACAGAGCGCCGCCTGGTCGAGTTGCGGGGGCGCAAGAGCCTCTTGAACCCCCTCTGGTACCTGGGTGCGCTGGCCATCGGGATAGGCGCTGGCAAGCTTGGTGACCCATGGAGCCTTGGCTTCCTCGCCGAAACCGAGCGACAGGTCGAGGCGCACCTCGATACTCACCTCAGCGACCTGCCAGGGCAGGACGTCAAGTCGCGGGCGATCGTCGAGCAGATGCGAAGCGACGAAGCTTCGCACGCGGCGACGGCCGTGCGCCTCGGTGCACGCGAACTGCCGACAGCCGCACGAATGACCATGCGACTGGCGTCGCGGATCATGACTCGCACCGCCTACTACCTATAGCTCAACGCGCTGTCCCGGGACTGCCGGATGGTCCTTCGTCCCGCCGTCCGGCAGTGGACGGCCTCCCGGGCGCGCGGTAAGGCCTGACGCGAAATCCCAGTCGCGGCGACGCATGCGGTCCGCAGTGACACTGGGGTGTTCAGGCGTCGATGATCTCGAAGTCGTGCGTAATCTCCGCCGTCTTGCCGAGCATGCTCGTCGCCGAGCAGTACTTGTCGTGTGACAACTCGATTGCTCGCGCTACGTGCTCTGCCTGCAACTGCTTCCCGGCGACGCGGAAGTGGAAATGAATTCGGGTAAATACCCGTGGCTCAATGTCCGCCCGCTCGGCCTGCATGCTTACTTCGCACCCTTTGATGGCATGACGCCCTTTCTTTAGAATCAGGACGACATCGAAAGCGGCACACCCCCCCGCCCCGGCAAGCAGCAGTTCCATCGGACGCGGCGCCAGATTGCGCCCACCAGCCTCCACCGCCCCATCCATCACCAGCGCGTGATTGGTCCCTGTTTCGGCAATGAACGACATCCCGTCACCGGTCCATTTCACCTTACATTCCATGCCCTGCCCCCTTTGTTATCCGGCGGGCATGACGAAGCGTCAGACCCGATGATCAAAACCAGCGTGTGCACTCGCGATGGTACGCGATGCTTGAGCCACACTCACATAAAGAGAGCAGCAAAGGTGCCGCTACCACTAACCGAAATCGCCAACGGGATGGCCGTAAGCGACACGAGCCCTGGAACGCGACGGCCGTCAGTTAATGCTGCGATGCAGCAATTAAGCCCTTCAACCATCTTCAAGTAGTCATTGCATTAGTTACTTATTATGAAACTGATGCACCATACTTTTCTTAACAATATGATTGTTCGATGTATTTATGCTATAAAACTCGGTCGAGATCCCTATGGGAAAAAAAGATGGCGCAATGCACAAAAAATACTTGACCTGTCCAGTAGGACGAGGCATAATGTTTCCAACGTAAGCACTTTGCTGGTTTGCCTTCTTGATTTTCCGATGTCTCCTCCACCCTCCTCCTTTGGTGTGGATTTAGCGCGGCTCCAACGAGTCGCGCTTTTTTTTCCCGCGAGTCAGACCCTCGCCAGGTCGTACCGGCACCCGACGGCGGCCCCCTCCCCCCACAGCGCAGCAGTTGCGGCGCCCGGCAAGGCAGACCAGACAGCGATGCCCGTTTCGCTTTGAGGCCACACACGCTGCGTCGTCCCTCGCCGGGGAGCGGTACTCGCCCGAGAGCACCCGAAAGGGAGCCCATCGCGGCCGACAACGGGCGCAGCACCGAAGCCAGGCGGTCCGGGCGTTGGCCACCTGCCCGGAAGACCTTTGTCGTTCCCGGCGCCCAAACAGCGATTGACACCGCGCGCCTACTTGCCATAACATGCTGGGCTTTCCGTGATCAGGCAAATAAGGACGGCGTTTGTAATGAAGACTTTTTCCGCCAAGCCGCATGAAGTGCAACGCGAGTGGCTTGTTGTTGATGCCACGGACAAGGTGCTCGGCCGCCTTGCCACCGAAATCGCTCGCCGCCTGCGCGGCAAACACAAGCCTGAGTTCACCCCGCACGTTGATACCGGCGACTACATCGTCGTCACCAATGTCGAGAAACTGCGCGTCACTGGCAACAAGGCTGAAGACAAGAAATACTATCGGCATTCTGGCTACCCTGGCGGTATCTACGAGACGAACTTCACCAAGATGCAGCAGCGCTTTCCGGGGCGAGTCCTTGAACGGGCCGTCAAGGGCATGCTCCCCAAGGGACCTCTGGGCTACGCGATGCTGAAGAAGATGAAGTGCTACGCGGGCACCGCTCATCCACATGCTGCCCAGCAGCCGAAAGTTCTGGAACTCTAAAGGGTCACAATGGCTGATAACTATTTCTATGGCACCGGTCGGCGGAAAAGCGCGGTAGCGCGTGTTTTCATGAAACGCGGCAGCGGCAGCTTCGTCGTCAATGGCAAGGCGGTTGATGAGTTCTTCTCACGCGAGACGGGGCGCATGATCGTCCGCCAACCGCTCCAACTCATAGAGCAGCTGACGGGCTTCGACATTCTGGTCAATGTCGGCGGCGGTGGCGAGTCCGGACAGGCCGGCGCAGTGCGGCACGGGATCACCCGGGCGCTGATTGCCTATGATGCCTCGCTCAAGCCAGCGCTTTCCAAGGCTGGTTTCGTAACGCGGGATGCTCGCGAAGTCGAACGCAAAAAGGTCGGCTTCCACAAGGCCCGTCGCCGGAAGCAGTTCTCGAAGCGATAAGCGGAGCCAGTTGTGCAGCACGAGCCGCCTCCGGGCGGCTTTTGGTTTTTGGCGATGTCGGGACTATGATTTCAGGCTAGCGGGGAGTCTTTCATGATCAAGGTTGGAATCGTCGGCGGCACAGGCTACACCGGTGTCGAGTTGCTGCGCTTGCTGGCTCAGCATCCGGCAGTGCAGATCGTCGCCATCACTTCCCGCGGCGACGCCGGGACGGCTGTCGCCAGCATGTTCCCGAGCTTGCGCCACCGACTGACGCTGAAATTTGAAGGCCCCGCCAACGCCAATCTGAAGGGCTGCGACCTGGTGTTCTTCGCTACCCCGAACGGCGTCGCGATGGAGCAGGCGCCGCCCCTCCTCGATGCGGGTGTTCGCGTGATTGACCTGGCAGCTGATTTCCGTATCAAGGATGTGGCCGTGTGGGAGCGCTGGTATGGGATGCGGCACGCCAGCCCGGAATGGGTAGAGAAGGCTGCCTATGGACTCCCAGAGCACGATCGGGTCGCCATCGGCGACGCTCGCCTGGTCGCCAATCCCGGGTGCTATCCAACTGCCGTGCAGCTTGGCTTCATGCCCTTGGTCGAAAACGGACTGGTCAAGCTCGATGAACTGATTGCCGACGCCAAGTCGGGTGTCTCGGGAGCTGGACGCAAGGCCGAAATTACCGCCCTCTTCTCGGAAGCGTCAGACAATCTCAAGGCCTACGCCGTTCCCGGACACCGCCACCTGCCCGAAATTCAGCAGGGTTTGTCGGCGATGGCCGCGCAGCCAGTCGCCTTGACCTTCGTGCCGCATTTGACGCCAATGATTCGCGGCATTCACGCAACGCTATATGCCCGCATTACCAGTGACGCCGACTTTCAACAACTCTTTGAAGAGCGCTACAGCAGCGAGGCATTCGTCGATGTCCTGCCGCCAGGCTCGCATCCGGACACACGTTCGGTAAGGGCCGCCAACACCTGCCGGATTGCGGTACACCGTCCGCAAGGAGGCAACATGCTGGTCGTCCTGTCGGTGATCGACAACCTCGTCAAAGGAGCGGCGGGCCAAGCGGTACAGAATATGAATATCATGTTCGGCCGGCCGGAAACCGAAGGACTATGGCAACTGGCGGTGCTTCCGTAAGGCTCAAGAGGCCGCTCTCGTCGGGTCCGCTCGCATTTTCCATGGTCCCGGGACTCCACCATGCTCGCCACTGGCTTGGGCGACCGCAGCGCCTCCGAAGACGGTAGCCTGGAAATCGAGCGCTCCACACAACTTGCTCAAGCAACGGCATGGGGACAAAGATGCTATCATCCGCCTGCCATTCAGGGCGGAACGAAATCTGCGGGAATTCAGTCTTGCTAAGTGGAAGGACTTCTTCCGATGCTCACCGGAGCATCCTGAAGAGCGTCGAAGGACGCGTCTGACGGGACGGCCTGCTGCAGGGGCTGCAGCAGGGGACTGCAAGGTTGGGTCGCAGCCCGAGCGAGACGCTGCAGAGTCGCATCGACATCCTGAGTGGTGCCGGGATCCGTCGCAAGGGCAACCTGACTTGTCAATGGTGGCTTGCGCGTTGATGGGGAATTCAAGGGGAGCATCAGCAGCGGCGAAGCACAACCCGGAACACCAGTGATCGGCGCGCAGGCGAAGGGTGGGGGAAAGATCGCGGTTTCGCACGCAGTGATCAACGGCACCGTCGCCGGCCCATGGTAGCCACCCACCCTCTGGAACTCCTTCGCCACGCACGTGTCTCAGCGGACGTTGAGTACCAGCAAATGGAAATTCAGCTGGGGAGCGGCTTGAAGGACAGCTGGTCCATCAGGCCGGCACGAGGGCGCTGGAGGTCAAGCTCGCTGCAAGTAGCTGACTCGATTGTCCGCAGCCTCACCTATCAGATAACAGACTCAGGAGAACAAACTAATGAACGCAGCAACTGAAATGCCGATGCCATTTGTCTTTACCGACAACGCCGCCGGCAAAGTGAAGGAACTGATAGAGGACGAGGGTAACCCGGACCTGAAACTGCGCGTGTTCGTGACCGGCGGCGGATGCTCCGGGTTCCAGTACGGATTTACCTTCGACGAGGTTGCCAACGAAGACGACACCGCGCTACAAAAGAACGGGGTGACCTTGCTGGTAGACCCGATGAGCTACCAGTATCTCGTCGGCGCCGAGATCGACTACACCGAAGGACTTGAGGGTTCGCAGTTCGTGATCAAGAACCCGAACGCGTCGTCGACCTGCGGTTGCGGGTCGTCGTTCTCGGTCTAGATTTCCGGTCGAAAGGGGAAGCCGGCACCGAGCCGGTTTCCCGTTCCAGGCGGCGCGCGCGTCGCTCGTACGCCCAGCAAGCAGCATGTACTTCAGGACGACGGGGCCACCCGCGCCCCGCCGCCGACTGGCAGCGCGGCCTAGAGGTGTGGAAATGAACGCACCAGCCCGGTGCAAACGCTCTCGACATCACGTTGCAGATACTCCCCGATCAGGTCTTCCGGGCGTTCGCTGCCGCGCACGCTCGCCCCTTCGATGGGAATCGGTTCGTCGAGTGCGAAAGCTGAATAGTAATCGGCGAACTTCAGGCTCGATCGGATATTGCCCGAAATCAGCAAGCGGCGATTGGGAACATTGAGGGCGTCGCTGACGATCAATCCATGCAGGCTGGACGAGACGACGCCAACGCACGAGGCGACTTCTCTCAACACCTCGTCGATCGGTGCAAAGACGTTGATCAGCCGGGCGCCGCGAATTTGCAGCAGTGCTTTCACCGTGGCCGTGTCCTGATCGACGAAATGCGGAATGACCCCCAGCGCGTACGACTTCGCCGGGCGCCGCCGACCACTCCAGTAATGAGCCACCAGCAGCCCTGGGTCGCCGAGCGCCACCACCGACTGTCCTGCACGTGCCGTTGGCCATTCGATTCCGGCCAAGGTGTGCCGGCCGCGCACGGCATGGTAGTAGTGCCGGCCGGCAAAGCGCTCTTCGGGATCGCCAGCACCGCTTCCCCAGATGTGCAGCCGCCTTGGCAGCAGGAATCGCCTGGCCTTGCGCTCCCTCTTCAGAATCGTTCCGATCGCCAGCATGTCGGCCGTTTCAACCGGCGCGTATTCGACCGGCCGGCGGGAGAGCATGCCGACAATCAGCGGCGAAAGATAGTCACCGAAATTTCTCCGGCCGGGGTCATGCTCGCCCTCGCCCTGCCACCAATACAGCCTGATCGCCTTCAAACTTCTCTCCAGACGCGCAGTCGCCCGCGCACAGTTCTTGCTCGAGGTTCCCGCAAGCGAGTCGGGCCCTTGCGCCAGCAACTCGCGCGACGTCATCGGCAGTAGCCAGCAATCGGAGTGCTCTGCGCGGGTAGCGCCCGGCACGCCGGCCAGACCGCGCACTCAGCCATCACGCTTGCGCGACGACCAGCATGACGTTGATATCGCCGTGCCCGGGCCACATCTTCCGCGCGCCGAAATAGGCTCTCCAGGCGCGAAGCGCCCAGCGTGGCCTGGTCAGCACCCGCCGCAGTGACGGCGCCGAATGATCCACATCGAGCACCTTGAAGCTGCTGAAACCAGCGCGCGTGGTCGCGGTTTCCAGACTGTGCGGCGTGAAATAGAAGTGGTGGTCGAGCAGATAGAGGCCCCAGCGGTCACCCTCCATCAGTCGACGCCAGTTCTCGTAATTGCCCGTTTCCATGAACAGCACGCCACCCCTGGTCAAGCGGTCGTGCAACTGGCGAAGCACCGCAATCGGGTCACGCAGGTGTTCGACAACGTCCCACATGGTAATCACGTCGAAGCACTCGTCCGGAATACGCTCATGCAGGGAAACGCCGTAGTACTCCTTGGCGCGCGCGATCGCCGATTCGCTCTGCTCGACACCGACGGCATCCCAGCCACCATCGAGACTGGCGCGGACAAAAACGCCCGAACCCGCTCCGAAATCGAGCAATCGACCGGGAGCGGGGCGAACGGACTGAACGTGATCCAGCTTCTCGCGAGCAGCGCTTCGCTTGCTCTCGGAGTCGGTGACGTAACGGTCGCCGGAAGACCAGCGCCAGTTCATGTACGCCCTGGAGGCGTCCTCCGACGGTCGCGGCGTCTGGTAGGCGAGCCGACAGGGTGCGCACTCGGCGACCGATGTCAACATACCGAAGCGCGCACCGATCGGCCGGGGACGGTTGACCTGCCCGCACAACGGACAAGCGATCGGATCCAGGCGCGGGTAGGAGGCACCATCGATGACATCAACCATGCTCATGGCGTCTCAACCCATGGTTCCTGCGACTTCGGTACAGGCGGAGGCTGTCCACCATTGAGCGGAATATCCACTGATTTGGTTCCTGAGCAGAATTGCGATTTCGTCCGTCAAAGCGATCAGTCCGGACCCTGGCTGGCTTCGCCTGGCGTCGGCGCCAGGCGAGCCACGGAGACCAGAAACGACGACGAGATCAATAAAGGCGGCAGACCACGATCCTCGCCGCGAGTATCCGGATTTGCCCGGTGGCAGTCAATCCGGGCACATCTGCCCGACCGACGGCGCCACACGCGCTTGGCGGCCGGCACACAGGCGGTGACAAAGCCATGGACCACGCTGGGCGATCGGAGCAGGTCAGGCCTCGGTAGCACCGCGCGTCCGAAAGATGGTGCTGTAACGGGTCGTAAAATCCGTTTGCGAGCGATCGATCGGTTCGAGTGTCCAGTAGCCCCAGGGCCATGCAGATCGACGCATCTCGTCGTTGTCATGGATGGCCTCAATTTCCCAGTCTACCGGGATCAAGCCGTGGCGTCTGACGAGAGCGGCTTTGCTGTTCAGGTTCATGCCGCCGACAAAAAGCGCGCCGCCCGGCTTGACTGCGCCGACGACTCGCGCAAACGCCTCAGCGGCCGTAGCGTCATCCATGTGAACCAGGAAATTCTGCGCAAACACAATGTCGAACGCGCCATCGGCAAGCAGGTCGTCGGCAAGCAGATCGCCGTGCGAAATCAAGACCCGCTGCCGGATGTCGGCGACAACGGCCCACACCTCGCCGCAGCGCTCGAACAGGCGTTCTGCATAAGGTCGGACCTCGCTAGCGAGCGGATCGGCAAGTCCGTGCTTGGCGCCGAACACTGCCCGCCGAGCGATGGCCACGGCCTCGTGCGAGATGTCGAACGCCTTGATCGTCCAGTCCAGCTGAGGAAACGTGACGGCGAGATAGCTGGCCAGCGAGTAGGCCTCGCACCCAAAGCTGCAACCCGCCACCAGAATTCGCAGGGGCGCTCGCCCGTCGGCGAGTTGTGCAAGCGGCCCCTGCAGCACCTCCAGCTGCCTGAGGTTCCTGAAGAATCGGGTCGCCGTCGACTGCGCTCGCGGTTCGCTGGCAATCCGGCGAGCGTGGATGGACCGTCCCCAACCGCGGAGAATTGGCAGATCGAAAAGTCTCTGGTTCATTTGGACGCGTCGCGACATGGGTCTGCATAAGCCTCTGGAAAATGGTCGGCATCGGCGGCGGAAGGACCACGACGATCGTCGTCGCGCGACGACAACGATGGCGTCGCGGGTCGATCATCGGTCAGGCTGCGGTGCACAAGGCAGGCGACAAGAGCGCGCGCCGCTCTGCCCGCCGCGAGCATGCCCGAGCTAGCTGCTTGCCGTCAATAGCGGGTCGCCTGGGCGCTGCTGCCATCGGGCTCCGTTCTCCTGGCGCTGAACAGACGCCAGAGCCAACCCTGGGCGTCGTACCCGGTCAGCACATAGTCGAGCGCATTTCGATTGTCGAGCGAAAGGCTCTGCGCCAGCTTGGCCGCACGCGTTCCCGCAAACAGCAACTCGTCGCCGGCCTGCAGCACGGTCTCGTCGCTGGGCATTTCCTGGTCTCGCCCGTCGCGCACCAGCAGCAAGGGCAGCAGCGGCAGAAACTTCTCGCGAGCAGCCGGATCGCGTCGCAAGGTTTCGGCTTCCATCGGCGCGTGCTCGATATTCAGCAGCCTGTACGCCGCCGGCGCATCGGTCGGGTTCAGTCGAACGCTCCAGACCAATGGCACGCGGTGCCCGCAGAGATCCTCGAGCTGCCCGGCCACGGTTGCCGCCTGTTCGTCTGGCCAGGCACGGACATGACGAAGAAAGCGGGTCAACAATGGTGAGGTGATCAAGGCCATGCACTCACGCGCCACGATCCGTGACGGGACCATCGTGAAGTCGGCGTCGTAGGCGTCGAACAACACCCCATTTGCCACCCGGTTCTGACGGACGACGACAAACAACTCCGGGTTGATTTCCTTGGCGGTCATCGCGATCGACAGGTTGTTGGTGTCGTTGTCGCTGCCGGCGACGATTCCCGCCGCGGTTTCGATGCCCGCCTGCCGCAGCGGCTCGGCCTCCATGCCGTGACCGACGATATGGCGGACACTGAGCGGCAAATCGAGGTCCGGAGCGATCACCGTCAGGCTCACACCCTGTCGTTCCAGATTGCGGACCACGGCCTGGCCGAAAAGGCCGTAGCCGCAGACCACCCAGTCGCCAACCGGCGGATCGTGTCGCTCGGGGACTGGCTGACCTGGCAGACGCGTGAGCAGATCGACCAGCCGGAACCAGCTCGGAGACTGGATTGCTTGCGCCAGGTAGTCGGCAAACTTCTCGAAGTGATTGACGACATAGTGGGTGCCGAAGGACATCATGTTGCGCTCGATCGCCGGATTGGCGACGCGGGCCACCACCATCAGCTCTGGATTGAGGAGTCGGCTGGCAATCGCCACTGCGAGATTGGCCGAATCGTCGTCGGTAATCGCCAGGACACCACGGCAGCTGCGATGTCGCAAACCCGCCAGCAACAGGTTTTGCGGCTGCGCCGCATCGGCACAGATCACCAGAATGTCGGCGTCAAAGTCTTCGAGTTCGATTTCCTGAACGCGCGCATCGTCTCGCTCGAGCGCGACGACGCGGATACGGCTCCGATCGAGTGCACGCGCAATCAGCAATCCCGTCTCGCCGCAGCCACAGATAATGTAGAACGGCTCGCCGAGATGCTTCACCCGGCGCGCAAACCGACCACTCAGCAACACCTGTTGAAAGCCCTTGTCCTGGACCAGGCCGAGCAGGCTGATGATCGAATACGACCAGCCGATGACCGAGAGAAAGATGCACACCGTGACCCACATCCGCTGCGCGTCTGAAAAAGCGCTCGGGATCTCGCCAAAGCCGATCGTGCTGGCGGTGTAGCTGACGAAATAGAAGGCGTGAAAGAAACTCATCGGCGGCGCCGGCCGACCCTGCGCGTCGATGCCGGGAATCAGGGTCAGGCCGAGCGTTGACACCGCGTAGATGACGATCAGCACGATCAGCGGCACCCGAACGCGCCGCAGTGCGAGGAAGAAAACGCTGGTATTCATTCGCTCGCGCGTGGCTAGCGGCGCAACATGACGGTTTCCGCAATCAACAGGACAACCGAGACGACGTTGGCGAACAAGGCGCCGCCGCTGAGCGAAACGACGCTGGTGGTGACGTCCGGAGACATCCCCTCGCCAGTCACATGCACGGCGATGGCCCACACGCATGCCGCGGCAACCAGCTGCAGGTCGGCCACCAGACTGGTCGACAGATGGACCGCGCCGATCTGCGTCCGGTCGCCGAACTTGAGGACAGTAGCGATCAGGTTGACGACGATCGCGGCAAACAACTCATAGATGTGATGGTGGACCGGATTATCGATGTCGCCGATGAAAAACCCGAAGTTCAGTGTGGCCGCAAGAACGATAAAGAAACCGAAAACGACTTTTTCGAGATTCATGAGCACCGCCTCCAGGGCCGGCGAAAACGCCGTGCAAGCGGTGACGGCATAGCTCGAAAGCATACTCGCGTGGGCCGCGAAAGGAAACCAGTCAGCCTCTCTCAGCAAGGAGCGTGGCGCCTGCCCCGGTTGCCAGGCAATGACCGTTCTCCAGCGCCAACGAGATCCGGTGTCAGCTTTCTTGCCGCCTGCGGCGTCGGTGTTTTTGCGGTGGCAAGCGGCCCAAGATTGTGAGCAATAGCCGCAGGACGTAGCGGTGGAATGCGTCGGTACAAAGGGCGAAAAAAAGCCGACCCTTGCGCGTCGGCTTTTTGGGGAAGCGAGGCAGGATCAGGCGACCTTGCGGCGCCGCAGGCGCATTCCGACCAGGCCGAGACCGAGCAGAGCCAGCGAGCCAGGTTCCGGAACGCCGACTGGCGGACAATTCGGTTGGCAGGTACCGGCGACGTTGTCGACGAAGAGCCACGAATCCAGAACTTGGTCCTTGTCGTTGGTGGTAATGAAGGCCAGGGTGTAATTACCGTCCGCACCCAGCGTCCCGGTGTAATTCTGCCAACCGGAGTTACCCGATGTGCCGACCGGAACGCCGAGGCCATGGATGGACGCGAGCACATCGACCGAGCCGCCCGGTCCGATGAGGACAGCAAAGGACGGGTCGTTGAACGGAATGTAGTCAGTCGCGACGTAGTTCCAGGCAAAAGAAAGGGTATCGCCGGTAAGACCAGCGAACGCTTGATAGAGCGCCGAGCCGTTAGTCAGGCTACCACCGTTAGGGTTGGTGTTGAGTGCGTTTAGCGTACCCGCTGCGATCCCCAGGGCGGACTCTATGTCTGTAACGGACGACCCGTTGCTTTGCAGTGCGCCCATCGTCGTTTGTGCTGCGATGATGCTCCACACGGTATTGTCGAAAGTCGTGACGCTCGTTGACGCCGAGGCGCTTACGCTGCCGATGGTGCTCCAGCTGCTCAGAGTGCCGGTTTCAAAATCGCTGTTCGGCAGGGTGATGGCGACCGCCGAGGCCTGCGACGCCGCAAACGTGCCGGCCACCAATACGGCGCTGGCCGCAAGCTTCCTGATTGTTACTTTTTTCATCATGATCTCCAGAGACAGAATTGATCGAAATGCCGAAATGGCCATTTGGCATCACGAACATACCAACGAGGTTGGTTAATGTTGTGCCGCACACAACAAAGCAACATTTGGGCCAGACCGGAAGGTGTAGACAATTCGCCAGTTATATCCGCCGACTATATGACTCTCGTGCGTAGTACCTGACGCTGGGGATCCCCAACTGTAAGAGAAACCGACATCTCTCGTTCGTGGACTGAAGCTGACGGGGCCCATCATGCATTTCGGCCATCGAAGCGAGGCCGGCAGCGTTTCAAGCGGCCTGAGCCGCTGCCCCGCCTTCCTTGCGC
>DPSD01000359.1 GCA_003538495.1 Accumulibacter sp. | reverse complement strand
GGTCGAGCCAGGTCGTGCCGTTGATCTGGAAACCGCGCGCCTTGAACTCGCGGGTCGGATCGGGGAAATTTTTCGATCCTTTGAAAAGCAGGTGTTCGAGCAGGTGCGCCATGCCGGTCTCGCCATAGTTCTCATGGCGCGAGCCGACCAGGTAGGTGACGTTGACGGTGGCTGTTGGCTTGGCGGCATCCGGAAACAGGATGAAGTGCAGGCCGTTGGCCAGTCGGTATTCCGTGATCCCTTCGACCGTGCTCAGCTTGTCGACGCCCGGGGGCAGTTTCGTTGGCATGGCCTGCCCGGCGCCAAACGCATGCGGCGCGAAAGCCAGCAGCAGTGGCCACAGCAGGCAGGCGAACGTCTTCATCCATCGGGTCATCAGCATCACTCCACGAACCTCGCGCTTGGCGATCAGGGGTCAGCGTTGCGCCAGGTGACCGCAGCCTGCAGAAACGTGGCTCGCCGCTTTCCGGAAGAGGAACGGCCCGCGCAGAGGGAGGGTCTGGGCGGGCCGGGTGCTACGGCCGGTGCCGCTCGGGGGGAGGGGGGAGAGCGCGGCAGCGACAGGACGGAGATTAGCGAATCCGCCGAACATGATCTGTTGCATCTCTGTCCCCATTGTGTAACGGCGTGTGATCTGGCATGGCCTGGCTGAACGCCGACGCTCTGGCCCCTGCTATTGCCATCCATTCAGCAGAGCTGGCATTATCCTCGACTCAAGGCGCCGTTGGGGCGCCGCAATCAGAAAGGGAGCTAGAGATGAATCACGAATCGGAAGATCGCGGACTGGCGGCGGTCTTGCTGGAACGTCTGGAAAAAGAGCGGCTGCCGCGGGCGATCGATCTGAAGGCGAAAGTGGACGCCGGCGAGCGGCTCGACGACATGGACATCGCTTTCCTCGAACGGGTATTTACCGACATGGAGGATAGCAAGGCACTCGTCGCCCGTCATCCCGAATATGGCGAGCTGGCGGCAAGATTGATCAATCTGTACGAACAGATCACTGCCAAGGCCCTGGCGAACGAGAAGACCGGCTGACCCGCCTGCCGGTGCTTTCGGCGCAGGCCGTCGGCGCGCGTTGACCAGGTGGTCCAGAGTCTAGCTCACGGGAGCCCGCGCCCGGCGCGTTCTGAGTCGTCTCCAGAGCGCATCACCCCGAGCTCCGGTCCGATCCGCTAGCCGGCTGCCGGCCCGGGTGCCCGCGGCGCATTGACCGAAGCCGACGCTGGCGTCGGCGGGTTGTCCTGGCCTCCTGCCGCTGCGGCCGCCGCGTCTGTTTCGTCGGCGCTGCCGTCCGTTTCTGCGGCGGCCACGTCCAGATCCTCACGCACCCGCCAATGGCGAATCGCCTGGCGCATGGTTGGAAATGCGCGTTGCTGCAGGGACTCGTCGGGGTGTTTGGTGGTGATCAGCCATTGCTCGAACTCGATCTGCCGGCCCGCCAGGATCAGCGTGATGTTCTTCGCCGCGAGTTCCGCATCGAGCCTTTCCAGCGTATCGATACCG
Source organism: Accumulibacter sp. (assembly GCA_003538495.1). The sequence continues at coordinate 5,175 of DPSD01000359.1, read as the reverse complement.
GTGATGTCGACGTCGGTCATGGCGATCATGTCGAGTACCACGCGCTCGACCGGGACCGGCTGTCTCGCGATCGCCCGATGCACCTCGGCACGAAAGTGGTTGGCATTGAAGAAGACCAGGGGTCCGCAGAAGCGCAGCAGCAGCAGGCCATCGATGATTGCCGCATTCGGGAACAGCTTGTGATTGTAAAGCCCTGCTCGGCCCGGGATATTGACCAGTTCCTCGCAGTCTGGTCGTGCCACCCGACGAATGAACATCAGCAAGGCCAGCGAGACGGCGAGCATGATCGCCTTGATCGCGCCGAAGGCGAGGACGCCGAGCATGGTGATGACGCCAAGCACCAGAGCTGAACGTTCGATCTGGTGGTAGCGCCTGAAGACCTGGAAATCGAGCAAGGACCACGAGGCAAAAATCAGCACCACGCCGAGCGCCGGGATCGGCAGCCAGGCCAGCGAAGCGGTACCGATCAGCAGCAGCCCGGAGATCGTCAGCGCGGCGATGATGCTGACCAGCTGGGTGCGACCGCCATTCGAGTCGCTGACCGCAGTGCGCGAATCGGCACCGGTGACCGCAAAGCCCTGCGACAGCGCCGAGACGATGTTGGCCAGGCCAAAGGCCGCGAATTCGCGGTCCACGTCGATATCGTAGCCGTTGCGCTCGGCGAAGCTGCGCGCAGTGAGCATGCCGCTGGTGAACAGCACCAGCGCCAGACCCGCCGCCGAAGCAGCGATCTCACCGACCACGTCGATGTGCAGTTCCGGCCATTCCAGATCGGGCAAACCACCGGCTACCGGGCCGATCAGCGCCACCCCGTGCTTGTCCAGTCCGAACAGAAAAGCGGCCAGACCGGCGACGATCATGGTCACCAGCGAAGCCGGTACGCGCTTGGTATAACGGGGCATCAGGAACATTACTGCCGCGCAGCCGATGGACATGATCACCGTTGGCCAGTGGGCTCGCAGCACGAGGTCGGGAATCTCCAGCAGCTGCTTGAAGAAGCGGCTGGCTTCCGGCTTGCTGCCGAGAACCTTGCTGACCTGACCGATCAGGATCGACAGCGACACGCCGTTGAGCAGACCGATGATGATCGGCTTGGCCAGGAAGTCTGCCAGGCCGCCGAGGCGAAGAAAGCTCGCCGCGAGGCAGAAAACGCCGGTCAATAGCGTCAGGGCGATGGTGTACGAGAGGTACAGACCGCTGTTGCCGGCGGCCAGCGGCGCGACCACTGCCGCCAGCATCGCGCAGGTGGCGGCGTCGGGACCGATGATCAGCTGTCGCGAGGTGCCGGCGAAGGCATACACCACCATCGGCAGGATCGAGGCATACAAGCCGGTTGACGGACTGAAGCCGGCCAGTTGGGCGTAGGCGATGGCGATCGGAATGGCCACCGCGGCCACCGACAGCCCGGCCCGCAAGTCGTGTGGCCAGTCAGCAGCACGATACTTGAGCAAGGGCTGCAGTCCGGGCAAGACGCGATTCAGATGGGCAAGAGCTTGCATTCTGTGACCTCGACGGTTCGTTCAAGCAAGGCCGGCTGCCGCTGGTTGCGGGCCCCGGGGCTGTCGCAGCGAGCGGCCGATTGTACCAGAAAGCCAATTTGGGTCGACCGTCCCGGCCCGCATTGACTGGCTCGTAGTGGTGGTCGCGACGTGCCTGCTGATGGCCGATCGGGAGCGCCGCAGCTATTGCATCAGCCGCCGATTGTAGTATTCTGCCGCGAAGTTGTCAGACAACCGGATCGTGATGGTTACCAACGTGCTGCTGCAGAATGAGCTGAAGGGAATTGCTCGCCGGCCTCGCCTGAGCGAGGAGGTGTCGATGGCCCTCGAAGGGAAGATCGCGCGCGGCGAGATCAAACCCGGTGAGCGTCTGCCCGTCGAAAAAGCGTTGGCCGAAACCTTCGGCGTCAGCCGCGCCGTGGTTCGCGAAGCCGTGGCGCGACTCAAGGCCGACGGCCGCGTCGAGACCCGGCAGGGCGCGGGGGCCTTCGTCGCGCTGGCGCCAAAGAGTCTCAACCTCCGGTTCTGGCAGGGAGACGGCCCGGCGCTGGCCGAGTTGCGCGAGATCTTCGAATTGCGCGCGATGGTCGAAAGTTCGATTGCCGAACTTGCTGCGCGCCGGCGGCTGCCGGGCGACGTGACCGCGATACGGTGCTTCCTGCAGGCGATGGACGATGCTCTGGCGACCGGCAGCGATGGCTCGGAAGCCGATGACGATTTTCATCTGGCGATCGCCGCCGCAACCCATAACAGCTACGCGCATCGCCTGCTGGAATTCCTCGGTCGCCACTTTTCCGAGTCGCGGCGCCTGGCGTGGACCATGCCAGGGCGCAACGGCGTCTTGCCTGAGGAGGCGCAGGCCGAGCACCGGCGGATCTTCGAGTCGGTCGCCGCCGGCGACCCCCGTGGCGCGCGTCGTAATGCCCACGAGCACGTGCGCTGCGCAGCGCTGCGGGTCGGTATCGAACTGGCCGACGATCTGATCAGCGAGCGCAGCAGTGATCGCCGCTAAGCAGTGCCGCCATCCTGACGCGCGCTTCACCGTAGTCACCAACCACGTCGTCTGAGGAAAGTCCATGAGCATGGAAACCACCATTGCCGAGCGGCGCTTCGCGTTCGACCGGCAGGCTCTGACAGCTCGATTGCGCGAGCTACTGCCAGCGCACGCGCTGCTCGCCGAGGAAGAGGACATGCGGCCCTACGACTGCGACGGGCTCACCGCCTATCGGCAGTTGCCGCTGCTGGTCGCCCTGCCCGAGGATGAAGCGCAGACGCAGGCAATCCTCAGGGTATGCCACGAGCTGCGCGCGCCGGTGGTGCCGCGGGGTGCCGCTACTGGCCTCTCGGGCGGGGCGACGCCGCATTCCGACGGTGTTCTGGTCTCGCTGGCCAAGCTCAAGAAGATCATCAGCGTGGACCCGCTGGCGCGGACGGCGGTCGTCCAGCCGGGGGTGCGCAACCTGTCGGTCTCGGAGGCGGCGGCGCCGTACGGTCTCTACTATGCGCCGGATCCTTCGTCGCAGATCGCCTGCACGATTGGCGGCAATGTCGCCGAGAATGCGGGTGGTGTGCATTGCCTGAAATACGGGCTGACCGTGCACAACGTCTTGCGCGTGCGCGGCCTGACCATCGAGGGCGATGTCGTCGAGTTCGGCAATGCCGCGCTCGACGCGCCGGGCTACGACCTGCTGGCACTGCTCAACGGCTCGGAAGGACTGCTGGCGATGATCACCGAGGTGACCGTCAAGCTGACCCCCAAGCCCGAGCTGGCGCAGGTGGTGATTGCCTCCTTCGCCGACGTGCGGCGGGCCGGCGATGCGGTCGCCAGCATCATCGCCGCCGGGATCATTCCCGCCGGCCTGGAAATGATGGACAAGAAGGCGATTCACGCCGTTGAGCCCTATGTCAACGCGGGCTACGACATGGATGCCGAGGCGATCCTGCTCTGCGAGTCGGATGGCACCCCGGAAGAAGTCGCCGAGGAAATCGGCCGGATGACGGCGGTGCTGGAAGCGAGCGGCGCGGCCGGGATTCGCGTTTCGCAGAACGAAGCCGAGCGCCTCAAGTTCTGGGCGGGGCGCAAGGCGGCGTTCCCGGCCGTTGGTCGAATTACCCCCGACTACCTGTGCATGGACGGAACGATTCCGCGCAAGCGTCTGGCCGAGATGCTGGACGCGATCAACACCCTGTCGGAGAAGTACGCCCTGCGCTGCGCCAACGTTTTTCACGCCGGTGACGGCAATCTGCATCCATTGATCATGTACGACGCCAACCAGCCGGGAGAACTCGAGCGCGCGGCGGCCTTCGGCGCCGCCATCCTCCAACTGTCGGTCCGCTTGGGCGGCACCATTACCGGCGAGCACGGCGTCGGTATCGAGAAGATCGATGTCATGGCCGAGCAATTCACGCTGGCCGAAATCGCCGCTTTCCACCGGCTCAAGAAGTCCTTCGACGAGCACGGCCTGCTCAACCCCGGCAAGGGCGTGCCGACGCTGGCCCGTTGTCGCGAATACACCCAGGCCCGCACCGGCGGCGCGGCTATTTCGCCGAGGTTCTGATGAGCACATTGATCGAAAACTGGATCGGTCAGATCGCCGACGCGGCCAAGTCCGGGCGCATGCTGGCGATTCGTGGCGGCGGCAGCAAATCCTTCTACGGGGGGCCGGAACAAGGCGAGCGCCTCGATGTCCGCGGTCACCGCGGTATCGTCGCCTACGAACCGACGGAACTGGTGGTCACCGCGCGCGCCGGAACACCGCTCGTCGAACTGGCGGCGGCGCTGGCCGAGAAGGGTCAGTGGCTGGCTTTCGAACCGCCGCATTTCGGGCCGTCGGCAACCGTTGGCGGGATGCTCGCCAGCGGCCTGTCCGGGCCGCGTCGGCAGGCGGTCGGTGCGCTGCGCGATTTCGTTCTCGGCGCCAGATTGTTGAGCGGTGCCGGCGAGGAACTCTCCTTTGGCGGGCAGGTAATGAAGAATGTGGCCGGTTACGATGTGCCGCGGCTACTCGCCGGCAGCCTTGGGACGCTGGGGGTGGTGCTGGAGGTCTCGCTGAAGGTGCTGCCGCTGCCAGTGGCCGAAAAGAGCGTGCGCTTTGCGGTCGATGAAGCGGCTGCGCTGGGCAGGCTCAATCAGTGGGGTGGCCGGCCATTGCCGATCTCTGCCTCGGCCTGGCACGATGGCGTGCTGACCCTGCGGCTGTCGGGGGCGACGGCGGCCGTGCAGGCGGCGCAACGGACGCTGGCCGGCGACGACCTGGCGGACGCCGATGCGACGGCTTTCTGGCAGTCGTTACGCGAGCAGACGGATGCCTTCTTTGCCGGTGACGCGCCGCTTTGGCGTCTCTCGCTGCCATCGGTGGCGCCGCCGATGGCGCTGGGGCCGACGCTGATCGAATGGGGCGGCGCCCAGCGCTGGCTGCGTACGGGCGATGCCGGGGCGATCCGCGCGGCTGCGGTCAAGGCCGGTGGGCATGCGACGCTGTTCCGTGGCGACGATGCACTGAAGGCCGCGGCCGGCGTATTCCAGCCGTTGACCGCGCCGCTGGCACGAATTCATCGCAATCTGAAGCACGCCTTCGATCCGCAAGGGGTGTTCAACCGTGGCCGGATGTATCCGGAACTATGAGAGTCCGCTGAGCATGCAAACCAATCTCGCTGATTTCATCAAGGACACGCC
>DPSD01000481.1:435-7516 GCA_003538495.1 Accumulibacter sp. | reverse complement strand
CGCGCTGGAGTCGACAGACTCGAAACTGGTCGCACATCGCTACCGTAACGCTCGACCCGGAACGGGATGGCGTCGTGGCCGCGGTCACCTCTACCAGCAAGAGTATGCCATTGGCAGCATGAACTCAGGCGACAAGTATCTTTACATTCACCGCGATGGTTCGAGCACGACCACCAGCCGTTAGCCGGTTTTCATAGGTACCGGGTGCAAAAAAGATAGTCATGGCGACTGGACTTTCAGACTTTGAGGCGGATGGTTTCGGAGGGAACCGCGGTCAAGGGCACGGAAAGCATGGAAATGGGTCAGATCTAACATTCAGCCGTCGCCGCTAGGTGTCAAGCGCGAGTTGCGCAGGTGGCTGAAGTCAAGTTGATGACTCATGGCCCTTGTTTCTGGGCCATCCTGCCGCGGCTCTGTATGCCGATCAACGCGCCGCCCGCCCGGAATTGAAGGCGCTCGTAGCGAATGGCCCACGCTGCCAGATCGCGCCTCGGCGATTCATGAAGCGGGCCAGACCTGATCTTCGTCGCTCTCGGCCTGGCGGGCATGAAGCGCGTAATCCATGTCGCTGTTGAAGATGTGGCCAACAGTCAGGCCAAGGACGAAGTTCTGGAAGGCCCACCCGGTTTCGGCAAGCATCCGCTCGGACGGTGATCTGTCGAGACGGCCGCGGATGGTCTGCAAGTCGTCGAGCATCAGCTTGTGCTCCGCCTTGTGCTCGGCCAGTTTCGGATAGCGGATCTCGGCCAGCTTCCGTTCCTCGAACCGGAAATGCGCTTCAAGGATCTTGTCGAGCTTCTCGGCAAGGGCCTGCAGTCGTTTGAGATCGCCGCGATCCTGCCAGACGCTGGCGATTTCCAGGGCGAGATTGAAGATTGCCTCGTGCTGGGCGTCTATCTGGGGCTGATTGACTTTGAGGTGGTCGCCCCAGGCGATCAGTTGCTTGAGGGAGAAACGCGACAGGTCGTGACGAGCCGATGTGGGAAAGAAGGAGCGACGCATGTTCTTTTCCTCCGCGCGTTCGCATTCAGCACACTTGCCAGCAGTCCCCCGCGAGTGCTTCCGTTATAGGTGCTCCGCTGACTTTGTCAACGGCAACAGATCGCGCGCGGTAATGCGCACTGGTCTGGCCGTTGCTACCTGGCGATGGCCAGCTGTGGAACCTGCCGGCGGCAAAGCCTCGCCGCAACCGGGTGCGGGATTCGGCGCCGGCTCCGGGGCCGCGCGCCAAACAGCGGCGACGAGCGTGCGATGCACAACAGTCGCTGCTTCTGGTGTATCGTCGAGCGATGCTCGCCACGACGCTCCCGCCGCGACGGCCGCCGGTATCCAGCGCCGGCGCGCGTGGCGCTGCCGCAGTTCGCGACCGTTTGACCACGCTGACCAGGAGAAGGCATGAGAATCCTGCACACGATGTTGCGCGTTGGCGATCTCGATCGCTCACTGGCTTTCTACACCGAGGTCATCGGCATGCAGCTGTTGCGCCGCCAGGACTATCCCGGCGGCCGCTTCACGCTGGCCTTCGTCGGCTTTGGCCCGGAATCGCAAGAGGCAGTTCTTGAATTGACGCACAACTGGGACACGCCGTCGTACGAACTCGGCGGCGCTTTCGGCCACGTGGCCATAGAAGTCGCCGACGCCTACGCCGCCTGCGAGCAGATCAAGGCGCGCGGCGGCAAGGTGGTTCGCGCGGCGGGCCCGATGAAGCACGGCACGACGGTGATCGCCTTCGTCGAGGATCCGGACGGCTACAAGATCGAACTGATCCAGAAGAAGGGCTGACAAGGTGGCTTTCCCCAGCTTTTTCGCCGCGGTACCGACGATCGTGATGCGCGATCGGCTGGCCGAATTTCTCGGATCCGCCGACGGTGGCCTGATCGAGTATGGCTACGCCGATGCCGTCAAACTGGCCGGGCACTCGTGCCCAACCGTCGCCGGCAGCTATCTGCTCGGCTGCCGCGAGCTGCCCCGATTCACGCGGCAGGACCGCGGGCAGAGCGTCAGCACCGCGCTGCAGCTTGGCCACGTCCCGCCCGACCCGCGCCTCGGAACGCTGCTGCAAGGGCCGGCGATCCGGACCAGCACGCCCTGTTCGCCACGCTCTGGCCGGATCGGGTGCGGCGAATCCTTGTCGAACACTGCGCCGACCCGCGCCTGGTCAGGCTGGCGTAAGAACAAGGCCGCAGAATCTTGCCGCAACCGACCCCCTTTCGCCTGGGCGGCGGCGACGGCTGGTGATCCCGCGCCGCGGCATTCGGGCAGGTGATCGCCAAGCACCTTCGTCGCCTGGCTGGCTGAGCGAACGTACAATGGGCGTTCTTTCCGTGCCAACTCGATTCACCCTTTCGTCCCGCCGGACCCGCTGCCGATGAATCGCGTCACCCCGAACCGCCGCCGTCCAGGCCTTGCAGGCTGCCTGCTGCTGGCCAGCATCGTCTGGTCGAGCGGCGCGGCGTGGGCCGGTCTGGCGATCGCCCTCAATTCGGCCGACGGGACGATCAGCCTGATCGACACGCAAAGCTACGCGGTAATCGGCAAGGCCATTGCGTGCAAGGAGCCGCACCACCTGATTCCGACTCCCGACGAAAAATCGCTCGTCGTCGCCTGCGCCGCCTCCAACCAGCTGGTCTTCTTCGATCCGGTCAGCGGTCGCGAGCAGAAGCGCATCCGCAACATTTCAGACCCCTATCAGCTGGGCTACTCGCCGGACGCGAAGTGGTTCGTCACCACGTCTCTGCGCCTTGACCGGGTCGACCTCTACGATCCCGCGGATTTCACGCTCAAGGCGCGCCTGCACGCGCCGCGGGCGCCATCGCACATCGCCTTCGACCGCGCCAGCCAGTTCGTTTTTGTCACCCTGCAGGACTCCAACGAAGTCATGGCGATCGATCTCGGCACCCGCAAGACCGCCTGGGTGATGCCGGTCGCCGCCACCCCGGCGGGAATCGCGATGACGCCAGACAACCGCTTTCTGCTGGTCGCGAGCATGGGCGAGGGGGTCGTCGAGGTGATCGACTGGCGCAACCAGAAGACCGTGCGCAAGGTGATCGCCGACACCGCCACGCACAATCTCCAGGCGCGCGGCGACGGACGCCATTTCTTCGTTGCCAACCGTTCGATCGACGGCAGTATCTCGCTGCTCGATACGCAGACCATGACCATCATCGAAAAATACGATGTGCCCGGTGGGCCGGACGACATGGTGGTCCGTGCCGACGGCAAGGAACTCTGGGCAACCGCCCGCTTTGCGCGCAAGGTCCAGGTGATCGACCTGGTCACGCGGAAGCTCAGGCTGTCGATCCCGGTCGGCAGTTCGCCGCATGGCATCTACTTCATCGACCACGCCGGCTGGCGATGACGGCTTTGCTCCGCAACCCGCTGCGGCGCTTCCTGCTGCGCACTTGCTTGCTGACCGCCCACATGACCCTGCTGGCCAGCGCCACGGCGAACGCCGCCGACCAGTGCCACGGGACGCTGTACCTGACTTTCGACACCGGCAACATGCGCCACGCCGAACTGATCGCCGATACCCTCGCCAGACAGCAGGTGCACGCTACCTTCTTTCTCGCCCAGGAAAAGACCAGCCGGGGCGACCATGCGCTCGACCCCGGCTGGGCGCCGTACTGGCAGGCGCGCGTCGCCGAAGGCCACGCCTTTGGCAGCCACACCTGGCGACACGGCAGCTTCCGCGAAGACAGCGGCCGACAGGTCCGTTACCGGCTGCCCGACGGCAGCGTCGAAACCCTGGACGCGCCCGCAGTCTGCGAGGAGTTGCAGCGCCCCGATCGACGCTTCGTCGAACTCACCGGCCGCCGGCTCGATCCGCTGTGGCGCGCTCCCGGCGGCCGCACGACGCCGAACACGCTGGCCGCCGCGCGAAGCTGCGGCTATCGCCACGTCGGCTGGGCGCCGGCGGGATTTCTCGGTGACGAGCTGCCTTCGGAAACGCACCCCAATGCCCTGCTTCTGCGCAACGCGCTCGACCACCTCAAGGATGGCGACATCGTGATGGCCCACCTCGGCATCTGGTCGCGCAAGGATCCCTTCGCACCGATGCTCGACGCCTTGATCGGCGGCCTCAAGGCGAAGGGTTTCTGCTTTGCCACGCTGCCAGCCAGACCATGATCAACTCCTTTACCGAAGCACTGGTCAGCCTGCAGGGGTGGCTGCTCGACCGGCTGGTGCAGCCTCCGCTGCTGGCGATGGGACTGGGCAGCTATCTGGAAGTGGCCTTCGATGGCGTCGAGTTCGTCCTCTGGGGGGTTCTGCAGATGACGCTCGCCTACCTGCTGCTGCGCCCCATCGAGGCCCTGCGGCCGATCGAGGTGTGGCCGGACCGGCAACCGGTGCGGGTCGACGTGCTGTACACGATGCTCGACCGGCTGGGCATCATTCCGCTGCTGGTCTTCGTTCTTCTGGCGCCGCTGGTGGTCGAGGTCGATAGCTGGCTGCGCTTCCACGACATCATCCCGGGGCAGCTCGAAGACCTGCTGCCGGCACTGGAAAGGCAGCCTCTGCTCAGTTTCGTGATCTATCTGCTGATTCTGGACTTCGCCGAATACTGGCGACATCGCCTGTCGCACACTCTGCGCTGGTGGTGGGCGCTGCACGCCATCCACCACAGCCAGCGCCAGATGACCTTGTGGACCGACAGCCGCAACCATCTGCTCGACGACCTCAGCAGCGGCGTCTGGTTCGCCGCCATCTCGCTGCTGATCGGCGTCCCGCCGGGGCACTTCATCGGCCTGCTGATGGCCATCCGGACGATCGAGAGCCTGTCGCACGTCAACGCCTGGCTGTCGTTCGGGCGCCTCGGCGAACTGCTGCTGGTCAGCCCGCGCTATCATCGCTGGCATCATGCGCTGGTCCTGCCCGACGACCGGCGCTATCGTTACGGCTGCAACTTCGCGGTGCTCTTTCCGGTCTGGGACCAGATCTTCGGCACGCAGTACCGCGGGCAAGCGATGCCGGCGACCGGCATCGGCGACGACGGGCCGCTACCGGAATCGGCGGCACGTAGCGGCTTCTGGCGGCAGCAAGGCGAGGGCCTTCGCGCGTTGGCGGCCGCACTTCTTCCCGGCACGGCGGCACGGCCAGCGACCAGCGCCCACACCAACGACCACCGGCCGGACGAGCAGCATGGTCGATGAAGCGCGCAGGTTCGCCCTGGCGGCGCACGGCAGCCAGCGCTATGGCGACCGGCCGTACTCCTTTCACCTCGAAGCGGTCGTCCGCTTGCTGTCCCCGTACGGCCCCGAGGCCCAGATCGTCGGCTACCTCCACGATGTGGTCGAGGACACCGAGGTCACCGTCGGCGAACTCCGCGACCATTTCGGACCGCTGGTCGCCGAGTGCGTCAGCCTGCTCACCGACTCACCCGGCAAGAGCCGCGCCGAGCGAAAGGCAAAGACCTACGCCAGACTGGCTGGCGTCGCCGCCGGCCCGGCCGAGCTGGCGCTGCTGGTCAAGGCCGCCGACCGCCTGGCCAACGTCAGGACCTGCGTGCTCGATGACCGGCGTGGCCTGCTGGCGGTCTATCGCGGCGAGCATCGGAGCTTCAGGCGGGCGGCTTACCGCGAGGGACTCTGTGAGCCCTTCTGGGTGGAACTGGATGCACTGCTGGCAACTGCCCCGGCAAGCGACGACCGCGGCTGAGGTGGTTTTGAGCGGCGTCAGGCAGGAATCGCGCATCATTCACCGGAGGTTGAAAAGTGTTCGAGATCCAGAACTACGGCAGCTTCGTCGCCGCCGTCATCGTTTTCCAGCTGATTCCCGGCCCGGGGACGCTGGCCATTCTCAACGCCACCGCGCGCAGCGGCGTCGCCGCGGGTCTGGGCGCCGTCGTCGGCACGCTGCTCGGCGACCTCATTTACATGGTCGCGGCGATCGCCGGCCTGGCGGCAGTAATGAATTCCCACCCGGCCATCTTTGCCGGCTTGCAGTGGTTTGGTGCGGCGTATCTTGGCTGGATCGGCTTGCAGTTGCTGTGCCAGCCCGTCGCCAGGGCCACGCCCGGGAAGGAAGCGAGGAGAAGCGGCTGGGTGTATTGCCGGCAGGCATTCGCGGTCAGCCTCACCAACCCCAAGGTAATGCTGTTCTTCGTCGCCTTCTTTCCGCTGTTCATGCGCCCCGACGCCACCTCGCTGACCCTCGGCGCGATGATGCTGCACGTTACCCTGCTCAGCCTTTTCTACCAGCTCGCGTTGGTGCTGGTGGGCAATGCGCTGGCGCGCAAGCTGTCGGTGCTGCCTTCCGCGCGCAAGCTGGCGACCCGGCTGGCAGGGATCGCCCTGGTCGGTTTCGGCGTCAAGCTGGCGCTGAACAATCGCTGATACCGAAGCCGGCGTGCTTCCTCGCGCCAGTGGGTGCGACCCCGAGCGCCGCCACGAGCCCCTGCTCACGTACGCCAGGCAGCCACGGCGCCGTTCCCTGAGGTACAATAGCGCGCTTTTGCAACCCGATGATTTTACCGAGGTTTCTGAGTGCTCGTCGCCAACAACATCACCATGCAGTTCGGGGTCAAACCCCTTTTTGAAAACGTCTCGGTCAAGTTTGGCGAGGGCTATCGCTACGGACTGATCGGTGCCAATGGCTCCGGCAAGTCGACCTTCATGAAGATTCTCGACGGCGAACTCGAACCCACCGCCGGCAACGTCTCGAAGGACACCCACGAACGGATGGCCTATCTTCGCCAGGATCAATTCGCCTTCGAACAGCAGCGGGTGATCGACGTGGTGATGATGGGCCACCAGGAGATGTGGGCGTGCATGGCCGAGAAGGACGCCATCTACGCCAACCCGGAAGCGACCGAGGCCGACTACCTGCACGCAGCCGAACTGGAAGGCCGCTTTGCCGAGTACGACGGCTACACCGCCGAGGCCCGCGCCGGCGAACTGCTGCTCGGCGTCGGAATTCCGGCGGAACAGCACTTTGGCCCGATGAGCGACGTCGCGCCCGGCTGGAAGCTGAGGGTGTTGCTGATTCAGGCGCTGTTCGCCGACCCCGAGATTCTGCTGCTCGACGAACCGACCAACAACCTCGACATCGGCACCATCCGCTGGCTGGAAAACGTGATCAACGA
>DPSD01000481.1:0-122 GCA_003538495.1 Accumulibacter sp. | reverse complement strand
CAACGAGCGCAACAGCACGATGGTGATCATTTCGCACGACCGGCACTTCCTCAACCAGGTGTGCACCCACATGGCCGACCTGGATTACGGCAAGATCTCCGTCTATCCGGGCAACTACGACG
>DPSD01000483.1 GCA_003538495.1 Accumulibacter sp. | reverse complement strand
CGACGCCGTCGCCAAAAATGCGCACGGGGTATTTATGGCGTTGGAAAATCGACACATCGAAAATGCCTCGAATTGGAAAACACTTGTCTTGCTGCGCGTTTGTTGATCGACGGCAAGGGCGTTACGGCGCTAACCACTCGGTGACCCCGCACCCCTTGACCGACAGGCTTTAGTCAGCGACTCGTCGGCGGGCCGGAAAGCGAATTCACCATGCCCGCCGCCGGCACCGGGCGCGAGGCGTTGCCGTGAAACCGCAACGACCCGGCGACGAACTTTGCGCGCCCTTAGCACTCTCATGCAGCGAGTGCTAAAATCTACCATGTGAACAGCGAGGAGGAGTCGATCCAGATGACACAAGCTTTGACGTTACCAACGGTCTCCGCTGTCGGCAGTATCGACGCGTACATCCAGGCGGCCAGACGCATTCCGCTGCTTACCCAGGAGCAGGAGTTTGGTCTGGCGACCCGTTTCCGCGATGAAAACGATCTCGATGCCGCGCGGCAACTGGTTCTTTCACACCTGCGCCTGGTGATTTCCATCTCGCGCGGCTACCTCGGGTATGGGCTGCCGCACGCCGATCTGATCCAGGAGGGCAATATCGGGCTGATGAAGGCCGTCAAGCGCTTCGACCCGACACGCGGGGTTCGCCTCGTTTCTTTTGCCATCCACTGGATCAAGGCCGAGATTCATGAATACGTCCTGAAGAACTGGCGAATGGTGAAACTGGCAACCACCAAGGCGCAGCGCAAGCTGTTCTTCAACCTGCGCAGCATGAAGACGGGCAGCCAGGCGCTAGGTCAGGTGCAGGTTGCGGATATGGCCCACCGCCTGAGCGTCAAACCGGACGAAGTGATCGAGATGGACACTCGCCTGTCGGGTCACGACCTGGCTTTCGACGCGCAGATCGATGACGAGGAAACGTTTTCGCCGGCCGCCTACCTGGCCGACACCTCGGGGGAACCGGTGCACGTGCTGGAAGCCCGTGCCCGCGAGCGGGTGCATAGCGATGGACTCCAGAGTGCATTGGGCTGCCTCGATCCGCGCAGCCGCCGGATTGTCGAAGCGCGCTGGCTGACGGAGGAAAACCCCTCCACCTTGCACGATCTCGCGGCGGAATTCTCGGTGTCTGCCGAGCGTATTCGCCAGATTGAAGCGAAGGCAATGCAGAAGATGCGTGCCAACCTGGCGCCGCTGGTAGCGAACACCTGAGGGGCTCGCCAGCGCCGCGGCTTTGCGATCAAAACCTGATCAGCTTGCCAAGCTCACGGATGAAGGCTTTTGGATCGGGGTCGTCGGCGTAGCGAAAAACCACCAGGCCCCGCCGGTCGATCAGGTTGATATGACGGCTGTCGCGGCCGCCAAGAGCCTCCAGCACCTTGTCGTCGGTAGCCTTGACCAGGAGCAGGTCGGGGTGTTCGGCCAGCAGTTGTGCCGCTGGCTTCGTCGAATCGGTGATCAACCACAGGCGATCGAGACGGGCGATGTTGCGTCCCTGCGCGGTGCGCGCCTGGCGGGTCAGGTAAAGCGTGTGCTCGCAGCGGGCGTCGCATCCGCCGGGCGCGGCAAGAATCAGCAGCCACTTGCCGCCGACTTCCGGATGCTGGAGCGGCTGGCCATCAGTGGTTTGCAGCCATTCGAACGGTAGCGGCACCGGGTCAATCGACTCGCCGACCGTCGCGGTGAGCTCTGGCGGAGAGAGATAGCGAAAGTACAACGCCGCAAGGAGCGGCAACACGCAGACCGCGATGATCGCCAGCAGCGTCAAGCGGCCCCTGAGCTGAGCGGACGAGGTGGCGGCGGCCAAGGCGGGGGGGGCTTTCAGCGCATCTGCATTCGAGTCTTCTGTGGTCATTTCCGTCGCCATGCAAAGAGGCCGTAGGCCGCGGCCATAAGAGCAAAAACCAGCCACATCACGGCGTAGCCGTGATGTCTGATCGCCGGATTATCGGGGGTATCCCAGTCACGGATCAGGCCATCACCGCCGGAGCCGACTTGCAGCAGAATCACCGGCAGCGCGTCGAGACCACTGCGCCGCCGGTACTCCGGTTCACGGACATGCTGCCAGATCGGTCCTTCCGGCACGGTTTCCTGCAATTCGAAGGCTCTGGTCTCGTAGCTGCGGGTGACCCCGGCCAGTTCAACCTCGCCCGCTGCCGTCGACACCGATGGGAGATCGGAACGCAAGCGCGGCGCGGCGATCCAGCCCCGATTGACCAGCACTACCGTCTTGCTGCCGGCCAGCTGCAAGGGGGTGAGCACGTGATAGCCCGGACGACTGTGATAGATCTTGTTGTCCAGAAAAAAGGTCTTTTCCGCGAGCCAATGACCGCGCACCGTTGCCGCCCGGTCGACCAGCTCCTCGCGCTGGCGCTGCTGCGCCGACAAGGCAATCGGGACAGAGATCAACGCGGCCTGCTCGCGTTCGAAACGTTCTCCACGGGTGTCTGCGCGCCACAGTTGCAGGCGCGCCATGGCCAGGCAGACGACAATCAGCAGCATGATCAGCGACCAGCGCAGATACCCGCGTTTTCGAGGAACGATTGACATTGCCAGAGCAGTCTGCCCGGGTTGTGGCCCTAAGCGAACCGCGAGTCCGGTAGACTGGGGTTTTCAGGAGGAAGGCCCATGCGCATCTTAGTCATACTGATGCTGATCGGCATCGTCACCAGTCTCGGCAGTGCGCTGGTGTTTATCTTTCGCGATCAAGGCCAGGGAAAGACCCGGGCGGTCAAGGCGCTGTCCTTGCGTGTGGGTCTTTCGCTAGCCCTGTTTGCGTTGTTGATTGCATCGCAACGCCTGGGCTGGATCGACCGCCTGTGATCGAAGAAGGGCCGTGCGGCACTGTGGCGCCGCACGGCCCCCCCCGCCCCGCACCGCACCCCCGCTACT
>DPSD01000487.1 GCA_003538495.1 Accumulibacter sp. | reverse complement strand
CGGCGCCGAGTTCGGCGAACAGCGCCGCGAAGAGCGTCGCACGCGGGAAGGCGGCGGGGCCGAACAGCTTCGCCGCCTCCGGACCCGCGGCCAGGCGGTCGATCGCCTGCTGCACGACGGCGAATTCCTCGCGGATGAGCAGCGTCGCCTCGGCGTGATCGTCTGCATCGCGGGGCGGGAGGGGCTGCCGGCGTTGGATCGCGATGGTGCCGATGGCGTCGCCCCCGGCGGTGCGCGGCGGCTGGCCGGCGACGCTCGGCAGCAGGCTTGCCGAGGCTGGCGTCGCCTGACCCGCGAGTGTCAGCTGCAGGTCGTTCAGCGCCGTACCGCCGGGCAGCATCAGCCGCGTCAAACGCCCGCCCGTCGGTCGCCCGGAGCGCAGCGACAGCGTTCCGGCGAGCAGCGTCCCGGCCGGCGCCGTGCAGCGCAGCGCCCAACGCGAGGCGGCCGCAGCGGCGTCGATGCGACAGGAGGCGGTAAGCCGGCGCACGCTGACCGCAGTCGATCGGCCAAGGGCGTTCGCCAGTCGCAGCCGGTCGGGAGCGGCAACGAACTCGGCCAGGCCGGTCACCAGCTGCCGCGGCGCAGCCGGCGAATCGGCCTGCCAGACAGGCTGCAGTGGCCGCGGCAGCAGGGGGTCGAAACGCGCCGGGACGTTTGACAAGGCGACCCGGCCGGCACGGTCCGCCGGCCAGTGATCCACGCCCTGCAGCGGGTTGCGGTTGGGAATGTCGGCACTGACCACGGCCAGCCCACCGGGCCAGCGGCGGCGAGCCTCGGTACGCAAGGGCACGCCGACGTCCCGTTCGAAAGCCTCGTCCGGGGTCCAGATCTGGCCGCCCGAGAGCGCGTGCCGCAGCGCGGCCGCGAACAGCCCGGCACGGCAGCGCTGCGCGGCGGCATCTTCGCCGCCACAGCCCTCGCGCCACAGGCGCTGTGTCAGGGCCAAGCCGTTGGCGCGTTCGGTGGCGTTGTCGATGGCGTAGGGGACGTCGACTCCGCGATCGGGCGCGATTCCGTGGAAGCGCTGGCCACTGGCCAGCAGCAGCTCCGCCACCCTGGGATTGGCGTTTGTTTCGTCCCACAGCGCGCGCGAGAAGATCGGCGCACCGTTCTGGTGACAGGCGAAACAGACGCTGCGGTTGGCGTACAGCACCCTTGGATTGCCGCCGGCGCGATAGTCCGTGACCAGCTGGAACTCGAAACGGCCGGCAGCCTCGTTGTAACTGATGATTTCGAGCACCGCCGACTGCTCCTGGTAGCCAATGTACAGGCGGTCCTTGAGCAGCAGCGCGCCGGCCGCGGCCGGCTGGCTGTCGACGGCGACCACCACCCGCGGGTAGGCGAAGTACTCCGGCGCTGCCGCGCTGCGCTGCAGCGAACGCCCCAGCGGGATGAGTACCCGTTTGGCCGGCGGCAGCGGGCTGTCCGGATCGCGTTGCAGATGCGCGTCGATGCGGGCCAGCAGTGCCTCGAAGGGAAAGGGCAGCTCGATCGCCGCGTGCCCGCCGCGGCTCACCGCGAACAACCGGTCGAACAAGGAGCGGCCGACCTTGGGAAGCTGCTCGCCGGGATCGGCCGGGTCTGCCACGGCCACCGAGGTGACCGGCCGGGCGACTTCAAGCGCCAGCGCCGGCACAATTGCCGCAGCCGCGGCTGCGATCCCCAGCAGCGCCGGAAAGATCCTCTGCAGCCCCATCGTCGACCCCCACGTCCGGCGCCTCGACTCGCGCTCAGGGCTTGCCGGCGGCAACCATGACGGTGCGCTTCTGGGTGCCCGGCCAGCAGTCTTCCTGCACCTGGCCGGTGTTGACGAAGTTTTCCCGCGCGCGTTCGTCGGTGGCCTTGTCGTAGAGCGTGAAATTGAGCGCGAAACCACGGTCGAGATAGGCCCGACCGAGGTAGAAGCCGGGACGGATCATGCGGATTTCGTCACGCACCTTGAGCCCGCGCCGGCCGGCGAGGTAGTCGGGCTTTTCCTGGTAACCGGCGATTTCGTCGGTGAACAGGTAGTCGATGATGATCGATTCGCGCCGCGAGTCGAGCAGACTCTGACCGCAGTAGAGCTTGGCCGGAAAGAGCAGCCAGGTTTCCTTGCCGCCGTAGCTCATCTTCTTTGGCTCGCCGTCGACCAGACCGGCCTTCTTGAGCAGCGACAGGTCCTCGATGCGGTTGCGCAGCACCCGCTCGTCGCGGAAGAAGACCTTGCCACGCCACAGAATCTCGCCGACCTCCTCGACGACCAGTCCCTTCAGGTGCAGCGCCGTGCCGGCAAAACCGCCGACCAGCTCGGACAGCCGGAACTTGCCGCTGCTGCCGCGCGGCAGCAGGATGCGCCCCTCGAAGGCACCATCGGGGATCGGACCGGCGGTGAGGCGGGCGTAGATCTGGTCGATCTGCTCCTCGTCCAGCGTCGCCAGGTAGTCCGGCGTGATCTTCGCCAGTTCGGCCGTCGCGATCGGGTACTTGTAATCGACCTGGGCGAGATCCATTTTCGTCTGGTAGCCCTTGGCGTACGGCGCGAAGCTGATGTTCGGCGGCTCCGGCTTGCTGCAGGAGGCCAGGGCCAGGCTGGCGAGCGCGATCAGCGCCGTGCGCCGAAGGAAGGTGTGCGGCAGTCCCATGCTGTGATCTCCCGTGTCCCTACAGGGTGGCGAGGAAGGCGGTGAGCGCCTTCTTGTCCGCCTCGGAGAGGTCCTCGCCGAAGCGGTGGCCTTCGTTCTCGATCTCCTGGTCGCAGGTCTGGTAATTGGCGACGATGAAAGCGCGTTGCTCGCGCAGGATGTCCACGAAGCGCGACGGCTTCTTGAGGATCTCGTCGGCGATGGTCTGCAAGGTCGGCACCAGCGCGCCCTTGCCCTCGGCCTGCAACCGATCCGGGTGGCGTTTGGCGAGGAACAGGTCGCCGACCAGCTGCTTGTGCATCAGGCCGTTGATGAATCCAACGCTGCTGCCGGCCGGGATCTTCACCTGCCCGAAGTCGAACATGGGCTTTTCTGTCTTGCCATCTAGCGGCCGGACACCGACGTCGATCAGCAGGTCGGCGTTGGTCAGCGTCCGCTTGCTGCCCCTTTCCCTGGGGTGCAGCAGATCGAACATCGACAGCTTGTAGAGCTGGAAACGGCCCTCGACGGTCGGGTCGTAGCGCAGGCACTCGGGCTGCTGCGCGAGCAGTTTGCCGCTGCCATCGACGTAGCGCGCGCGGTGGAAGTCGTTCTCCTTGTTGGCCGGCTTGCCGCAGATTTCCGGCCCGATGGCGTTGTTGTGCATGAACGGCGCGGTGGCCCAGACGTTGACCAGCGAAACGTTGCGCAGGTAGCCACGGCCGCCGTCCTTGAGGCCGTTGCGTTCCGGGATGTCGGCGACCACCGGCCGCTGGCGCAGGGTCTCGGACGCGGATTCCATGTACAGATTGCCGGCCATGTGATTCGAGTGCAGCGAGCGGCAGCGGAAGGTACCGACCTCGGTCACCGGCGTCGCCTGATCGTTGCCCAGGAAGTCGGCCCTGACCTGGCGCGGGTGCTGCTCGCTGGCCGCGGCGAAGTCGCGGTTCTTGAACGAGCCACCTTCGCCCTCCGGGATGCTCGAATGGCAGCGCGCGCAATTCTCGGCGAATACGGTCTGCCCGCGACCGACCGCACCCGGGCCGAATTCGCTGTCGAGGTCGGCGACCAAATCGGCCCGGCTGTACGGCTTGCCGCCCTTGCGGACGGCAGCCCGGGCGGCTTGCAGGTCGGTCTGGTCGGACTCGGCGGAGGCAAAGAAGTCGAGGATGTTCTGCAGACGGTCTTCGACGGCCCGGAAATTCGGGCAATCGCGCCGGCACTGGCCAATGTTGAACGGCGTCTGCCCGAAGCCGCGCTGCTCGGGGTCGACCTGGCGCATGTCGGCGAGGTGATTGACCCAGCACTGTTCGGAACACGAGCCGATGTTGAAATACACGCGCTGGATCGCTTCGAGTGCGCCGGTCGAGTCCTCGCCGCCCTTCAGGATGTGATGGACGCCGGGCAGCACGACTTTCTGGCCGCCGAGGTGGACCGGCGTGGTGTCGTCGTCGCGGGTGCTGCGCAACCAGCATTTGCCTTCGCGGCCGGGTTCGCACCAGCACTTGTCCTCGTCTTTCTCCGCGCCGCAGCTCGCCGCCTTGCGCCACTTGGTGACTACTTCACCCTTGAACACCGGCCGCTGGGCGACGTTGATCAGCGCGTTGATGGTGCCGGGGTTGTTGATCTGGTCGTGCGAAATCGCCGAGGTGTCGGTGACTCCGGGACGGGCGTGCGCGAACATCTGGTATTCGAGGCTGTTGAGCGGCATCCCCGAGGTCAGCAGTTCGGACATCCGGGTGTATTGGTTGCCGATCAACCCCTTGAGGTTCTCCCATTGCGGGTGCGCCGGGTCAGCCGGCGGGTTGAGCGGGTCAAAGGCGATGTGGCACGAACCGCAGGCGGTGCCGATCAGGAACGGCGGCTCGACCGAGCCATCGGCGAGCCGGCTTACACGCTGGTCCGATTCGATGCCGGTCTTTGCAGCGAGTCTGGCGTCAAAGCCCGACCAGGTGCCCAACTCGCCGTTGAGTTGCTTCCACCTGGCGGCGTCGAAGCGTGGATTGGGGAACTTGCGGATCCCCAGGGCGCCGGTCGAGGTACCGAACTTGAGGTCGCAGGCCGAGTGCCGCTGGTCGGTCTTGCCGCCCTGGCCATGCGGGTCGTCGGGATCCAGCGCGGCGTCCTTGAGCCCGCAGGCCGGGTCTACGTAACCGGGCTTGCCGACGTATTTCAGCAGCACGTCGTCGCCGGGGCACCAGTCGAAGCCATAGGTCTCGTCGGCCGACTTCGCCGGGCAATCGGGATCGCCCGGCTTGCAGCACGAAGGGTCGTTGATGATTCCCCAGGCCCAGAAACGATCGTCGCGCTGGTCGGCACGCAAGACGCGGAACCAGTCCACCAGCACGCCGATGCGCTGCTGGAAGGTATAGGTGTGAAAGCGGTCGTTGCCGGCGGTGGCCTTGAACCAGATCAGCCTCCCGACGCACTCGGAGTCGCTCAGTCCCTCGCGGGCGCATGCTTCGTAGTAGGGAGCGTCCTGATCGACCAGCGAAGCTTCGGGAGCCGGCTGGCCGGCCGGGACCGCGGCAATCGCTGCGGCGTTCTGGGCGTGCGCATCGCCACGGCTGCGATCATCGAACAATCCCATGCTGACGGCGAGAATCACGGATGCCGCAATAGCGACCAACAGTGCACGTTTCATGCGTTCTCTCCTGGCGGAAAAAAACACCTTGAAGCCCAAAGGATCGGAAATGCGCCGGAACTGCCGCGAGTATCTGTGCCGCTGCCACACCTGTCAAGCGCCGCCAGTGGTCGCGGCCAAGCGCCGATACGGTCGTGCAGGTCCCTGTTAAATGCTCGGACTGGCGCGATCGCCAAGACCCCGGGCTGGTCTTCCTTCGGCATCGGGCGAGCACCGTAGTTCTGCTTGCGCCAGTTCGCCACGGCTGCTCAAGCACCGGCATGGTAGTCACTGCGTGATACGACGGCGGCAGTTTCGTATATTCTCTGCTAATCCCGTTTCCGGCGTAGTGAAATCGCTCGCGGCGGAGCGACGACGCGGACGATCGATGAACTCTGGCTGGGCAACGCGCAGAAGATCGATTGCGCTTCGCGGCTGGCCAGTGCGCAAGATCGTCGACGATGTGAAATCTGCATGAACTTCAGTATCTTTCAGTGGCGGTCGCTGAAGACCAGAATCACCCTGTTCACGCTGGCCATTTTCCTGATCGGTATCTGGTCGCTGGCTTTTTACGCCAGCAGGATGCTGCGCGAGGATATGGAACGGGTGTTGGGTGACCAGCAGTTGTCGACGGTGACCTTGCTGGCCGATGAAGTCGACCACGAACTGCGCGACCGGATGATCGTCCTGGAGAAGCTCGCGGGACGGCTCACCCCGGCGATGCTCGGCAATCCGGCCGGCTTGCGGGCCTTCATCGAGCAGATCCTGGCGCTTCAGCAAGATGCGTTCAACGGCGTCGTCGCCTATCGGCTGGACGGCAGCGCGATTGTCGAAGTGCCACACTCGCCAGAGCCGCTCGCGGTCGCGGACCTGGAGACCGCTGGCGCGGCAAGCGTCGCGGCAGCGCTGCGCGAGGGGCGATCGACGATCGGCCGCCCGGTGATGGGCAAGCAGCGGCAGGCACCGTTGTTCGCCATGACGGTGCCGATTCGCGACCCCCAGGGCCAGGTGATCGGTGCCTTGAGCGGAGTGATCAACCTGGGTATGGTCAACTTTCTGGACCGCGTCACCGAGGGCCGCTACGGCAGGACCGGTGGCTATGTCCTGGTCGCGCCGCAGTACCGCCTGATCGTCACCGCCACCGACAGACGTCGCGTCATGGCAGCTTTGCCCGATCCGGGCATCGATCCGACGATCGACCGCTTCATCGATGGCTTCGAGGGTCCGATCGTTTACGTCAGCACGGCTGGCGCCGAAATCCTGACCTCGTCCAGGCGCATTCCGGTGGCGGCTTGGGACATGGTGGCGATACTGCCGACTGCCGAAGCCTTTGCGCCAATTCGCGCCATGCAGTTGCGGATGCTGCTGGCGACACTGCTGCTGACGATGCTGGCGGCGGCGGCAAGCTGGTGGATGTTGACACGGCAGCTCTCACCGCTGCTCGACACGGCGAGAACGCTTGCCGCCCTGACTGGTGGCCAACAGCCCGCGGCAGCCTTGCCGATCGCTCGCCAGGACGAAATCGGCGAACTGATCGGCGGCTTCAACCGCCTGCTAGAGACCTTGGGACAGCGCGAAAAAGCGCTGCTGGAAAGCGAGAGCTTCAAGAACGCCATTCTGAATTCGATGGCCACCAGAATCGCGGTGGTCAACCGGGATGGTGTCATTCAGGCGGTCAACAAGAGTTGGCGGCGCTGGTCCGTCGACGATGGCAGCGACCCCGGCAGGCCCGCGCCGCACACCGAAGTCGGCGCCAGTTGCCTGGCTTTCTTCGCAGTCGGCAGCGGTTTCGCGTCGGATACCGAAGCATTGCGCGCGCGCAGCGGCATCGAGGCGGTGCTGGATGGCCGCTTGCCCGGCTTCAGCGTCGACTACGCGTGCCCGTTGGCGCAGGAGACCCGCTGGTTCACCATGGCAGTGATGCCTCTGGACCAGTACACGGGGCACGGCGCGGTGATCACGCACAGCGAAATCACCGCGCTCAAGCGCGCCGAACAATGCGAACAGTATCGCAGCCGCACGCTCGAACTGCTGGCCGCCGACGAACCGCTGGAGGTCATCGTCGACGCGCTGGTGCGCGACGTCGAGCGACTCAATCCGGCGATGCTGTGCAGCATCCTGCTGTGCGACAGCGAGGGCACACATCTGCTGAGCGGTGCCGCGCCGAGCTTGCCCGATTTCTTCACCGCCGCGGTCAACGGACTCAAGATCGGCGCCGGGATCGGTTCCTGCGGTACCGCCGCCTACACCGGCCAACGCGTGGTCGTCGAGGACGTCACGACGCATCCCTACTGGGAGCGCTCCAAGAGCCTGGCTGCCAGAGCCGGCCTGGGCTCGTGCTGGTCCGAACCGATCCGGGCATCCACCGGCCAGGTGCTGGGGACCTTCGCCATCTATCATCGGCAGGCGCATACACCGGCGGAGTCCGATATCGTGATCATCGAGCAGGCCGCCCATCTGGCAAGCATCGCGATCGAGAAGAACCTAGCCGCGGAACGGCTTCGAGAAAGCGAGGCGCACTACCGCCTGCTGACGGAGAACGTGTCCGACATCGTCTGGAGGCAGGACCGCGACCATCGCTTCACCTACATCAGCCCGGCCGACGAGCGCTTGCGCGGCTACCGGGCCGACGAGGTGATCGGCCGCAGCGTCACCGAAGTGCTGCCCGACGAGGGCGTCGCGCTGCTCCGGGAGACGCAGAGACAGCGCGATGAAGCCGAGCAGAACGGCATCCGCACCGGCATTACCCGCTTCGAACTGCCGCAACTCTGCAAGAACGGCCGGCTGATCTGGCTGGAAGTCCTGTCCACCCCCGAACGCGACGCGCACGGTACGATTACCGGCTACCACGGCATCAGCAGGGAAATCACCAGGCGCAAGCACGAGGACGAGCAGGTCCGTCAACTCGCGTTCTATGACCCGCTCACCGCCCTGCCCAACCGCCGCCTGCTCAACGACCGCTTGCGCCAGGCGATGGCGGCAAGCACCCGCACCGGCTGCCATGGTGCAGTGATGTTCGTCGATCTGGACAACTTCAAGCCGCTGAATGACGAACGCGGACACGTGGCGGGCGACTTGCTGCTAATCGAGACGGCCGCTCGCTTGAAGCGCTGCGTCCGCGAGATGGACACCGTGGCGCGCTATGGCGGCGATGAATTCGTGGTGATCATCAGCGAGCTTGATGTCGATGAAACGGAATCGATGTCGCGAGCGCATGCGATCGCCGAAAAGATTCGCATCGGCTTGTCGCAACCCTACACCCTGACCATCCAGCGCGAACGGCAGGCGGCGACCACGCTCGAACATCACTGCTCGGCGAGCATCGGCGTGGTCCTGTTCATCGACCACCAGGCGAGCCAGGACGAAGTCCTCAAAAGGGCCGACGCGGCCATGTACGAAGCCAAGCAGGCTGGGCGCAATATCATCCGCTTTGATGATCGGGAAGACTGCGGCTGAAAGCCGGGGTTCATTGCGGCCAAGTTCAATGGGCGCTGCCGCTCGCAGGCGCCGCCACGCGGCGATCTCACAGGGTCTGGTTTAGTCTGGTCTACAATGCGCACTTTGCCAGACTGCGACCAGCGACCATGATCCGCACCCGCTTCGCCCCTTCGCCCACCGGCTTCCTGCATATCGGCGGTGCGCGCACCGCCCTCTTCTCATGGGCTTACGCTCGCCGTCACGGCGGCAGCTTCATCCTGCGCATTGAGGATACCGACCTGGCGCGGTCAACGCCGGAAGCCGTGCAGGCGATCCTCGACGGCATGGGCTGGCTCGGCCTGGCGCACGACGAAGGCCCGTTCTACCAGACGCAGCGGATGGCGCGCTACCGGGAGGTGATAGCCGAAATGCTCGCCGCCGGTACGGCCTATCACTGCTACATGGCGCCAGAAGAACTCGACCGCCTGCGCGACGAACAACGTGCGCAAGGCCTCAAGCCACGCTACAACGGCGCCTGGCGACCGGAAGCCGGCAAGGCGCTGCCGACGCCACCGGCAGGCGTGGCGCCGGTGATACGTTTCCGCAACCCGACCGACGGCGTCGTCGCCTGGGACGACCTGGTCAAAGGTCGGATCGAGATCGCCAACGCCGAACTCGACGACCTGGTAATTGCTCGCGCCGACAGCACGCCGACCTACAACTTCTGCGTCGTCGTCGATGACCGCGACATGGACATCACGCACGTCATCCGCGGCGACGACCACGTCAACAACACGCCGCGCCAGATCAACATCCTGCGCGCGCTCGGCGTGCACGAGCCGCTGTACGCGCACCTGTCGATGATTCTTGGCGACGATGGCCAGAAGCTGTCGAAGCGTCACGGCGCGGTCAGCGTCATGCAGTACGACGACCAGGGATATCTGCCCGAAGCCGTGCTCAACTATCTGGCGCGCCTCGGCTGGTCGCACGGCGACGATGAGGTTTTCTCGATGCAGCAGTTCTGCGAGTGGTTCGACCTCGACCACATCACGCCCTCGGCAGCGCAGTTCAACACCGAGAAGCTCAACTGGCTCAACGCCCACTACCTCAAGCGCGCGGAACCGGTGCGGCTGGCGGCGCTGGTGCAGCCGCGCCTCGAAGCGCGCGGGGTGACCGTCAACGCCACGCCAGCGCTCGGCGCGATAATCGCGCTGCACCGGGAGCGCGTCGCCAACCTCAATGAACTGGCCGACGCGGCAGCACCGTTCTATGTCGACGTGCAGCCGCAAGCCGAACTGCTGGCCAAACATCTGACGCCGGAAAGCTTGCCGGCACTGGCCGATTTCATCACCGGACTGCCGGATGTCGACTGGGAGGCCGCCGCGATTGGCGCCCTGATCAAGGAGAGCGTCGCCCGGCACGGGCTGAAGATGCCAAAACTGGCGATGCCGCTGCGGGTGCTGCTTACCGGCCGCGAACAAACGCCATCGGTTGACGCCCTGATCGCAACCTTCCCGCGCGAGACGGTACTCAAGCGACTCGCGCTTGCCGGCTAGCAGGTCTGGTCCCCGGCCAGCGACCCGCCGCGCCGGTGCACTTCGCTCCAGCGGCTGGTGGACCAGAAGCCGGAAGCCTCGACCGCTAGACGTCGCCGGTGAATTCGCCGCGTGCCGGATAGTCCTTGGCGACGGCGAATTCAACCGCGCCGAGGAGGTCCTGGAACTGCGGACGCGCGAAGGGCATCGTCTGAACGGCGCCGTAATACAGCGTTCCGTCGGGGCGAACCAGAAAGACTCCCGGTTCGCTGAACAGCGCCGGCTCTTCGATCCCGATCGACGTCAGTCCGCGCGAGGTGCTGATATACAGGCCCCATTGCCGCGCGCTCCTGAGGCTCAAGCCATAGCCGAACTGGACTCCCCTGGCGCCGACCTTCGCGGCCATTTGTTGGCCGCGTTCCTCGCCGTCGCTGCTGATCGCCACTACCTGGACCCCGCGCGACGCGAACTCGGATGCGAGGCGCTCGAGTTCCAGCAGGTACTTCGCACAGATCGGGCAGTGCAACCCACGGTAGAAGACCAGCAGGTCAAAATGCTCGGCAGGTGAAGCGCCGAGGACGAAACGCCCACCCGACGTCAGTGGAACGTTCAGTGCGGGTACCGGATAGCGCGGAAGCAAGGCGTTGAGGGACATCGGGATCTCCTTGTGGACTTTCGCCAGCGGCAAGACAAGGCGTCGGCGGCGATGGCGGCGCATCTGTGCAAGTGTCGCCACGCCTAGCGAGTAATGTCAATCTTGTGCGCTTTCTGCGTATCGGGCGCAAGCGCATTGACTGCGAAATACCTGTCGCTGGTCTCGAAAATGAAGCGGCACCAGTCCTCGGGGTCGCCCTTTCGCCACTGGACCTGCATGCAGTAACGACCATCGTCCGAGATCTGCCACTTCCCCTGCGCCGTCGAGCTGCGTCCCGCTCTTCCGCGGTTGTCCGACGAGACGATCATTTCTCCGCCTGGATCATTTGCCCAGACATGGGTGCTCCCCTTGTCGTTGACGCGCGTCATGCGCGCCCCTGGCAGGAGTTCGAGCAGCTCGGCTCGCGACAACGGCGCCGCGGCCTTCGGCTGCAGGTCGCGCAACGTGACGGCTTCCTGGGCCAACGCCAACGCAGAAGTGACCAGCAGCAAGGCGGCGAAGGCAAGAACGCGGTACAGGGCGCTCACCGGCGCGGCTTCGCTGATCGCCAACCGTGAATCCACGCCGCAGCCTGCCTATAGTGGTCCCCATAGTCAAGACAAATATCA
>DPSD01000624.1 GCA_003538495.1 Accumulibacter sp. | reverse complement strand
CCCCCGCCCGCCCGGGGCGGCCCGGGCGGGGGGGGGGGCCGCCCAGCCGAGCGCGGCCGCGACAGCCAGAAGCATGGCGATCACGGCAGGCCGCGAGCACAGGACCAGCCGCGAAGTACGATAGCTATTCATGGCGCCGCTCCTGTCAAGTGTCGTTATGATGGCTGGCAGGGCCGGTTGCAGTTCCCTTGTTCCTGCCAAGGAGTATGATCGGTCATCAAGACTTTTTTGGAGGTTGCTGAATTGCCTATGGCTTCCGTTGGCCTTGTCGCCGAAATCGCCGCCGGACTGTGCGCAGCGCAGGCAAACGTTTCGCCGAAGTATTTTTATGACGCCGCCGGCTCGGCGCTCTTCGAGCGGATTACGCGCCTGCCGGAGTACTACCTCACCCGTACCGAAGCCAAGATCATCGAGACCCATGGCGAAGAGATGGCACGGCAGATTGGTCCCGGCGCGACGGTGATCGAACTGGGGGCCGGCAACTGCGAAAAGGCGCGGGCGCTGTGCGCGATGATCAGGCCCAGGTGCTTCGTTGCCATCGATATCTCGGCCGATTTCCTGCATCAGGCCGTCGATGGCCTGCGCGACGCCTTTCCTTCCCTCGATGTTCGCCCCGTCGTCGCCGATCTGCTGGGCGAAATTGTCCTGCCCGGCGATGTTCCGTCCGCCCGACGCCTGGTGTTCTACCCTGGTTCGTCGATCGGGAATTTCGACCCTGAGGTGGCGCTCGCCCTGCTCGGCCGCATGCGCGGTCTGCTGGGGAACGATGGGGCGCTGCTGATCGGCGTCGACCTGGTCAAGGACGAAGCGGTGCTCGAAGCGGCTTACAATGACGCCGCCGGGGTGACCGCTGCTTTCAACCTGAATGTGCTGCAGCACCTCAACCGGCTGCTGGGTGCCGATTTTGACCTCACGCAGTGGCAGCATCGCGCTTTCTTCAATCGCCAGAAGTCACGCATCGAGATGCATCTGGAAGCTTTGCACGAAACGCGGGTAGCGTGGCCGAATGGCTTCCGGAACTTTCGCCGCGGCGAGCACATCCACACCGAGAACAGCTACAAGTACCGTATCGACGACTTCGCCGGCCTGCTCGGGCGCGCCGGCTTCAGCAACAGCCTGCGCTGGACCGATCCCGAGCAGTGGTTTGCGATCTTTCTTGCCCGGCCCTGAAAGCATCTCCTGGAGCATAGCCTGATGCCGCTCAACGATCTCTCGGCCCCCTACCGGCGGGTGCGTGACTGGACCCTGGAACTGTGCGCAGCGCTGTCGGTGGAGGACTGCTGCGTGCAGTCGATGCCCGACGCCAGCCCGGTCAAATGGCACCTCGCCCATACCACCTGGTTTTTTGAGACCTTCGTCCTGGAACCCTGGGAGCGTGGCTTCCAGCCCTTCAACGAAGCCTTCCGGGTGCTTTACAACTCGTATTACAACGCCGTCGGCGACAAGCATCCACGGCCCGAGCGCGGGTTGTTGACCCGCCCGGCGTTTGCTACCGTTCTCGCCTACCGGGCCGACGTCGACCGTCGCCTGCAGGGCCTGCTCGCCGAGCAGAGGGGGGGAGAAGCGTTGACGGCACTGGTCACTCTCGGCCTGCACCACGAACAACAGCACCAGGAACTGATCCTGACCGACCTCAAACACCTCTTTTCGCGCAACCCCCTGGCGCCGGCTTACGCCGCCAGGCCACCGGCCGCAGCAGCAGCGCCGGCGCTGAACTGGCATGACTTTCCGGGCGGGGTGGTGATGATCGGCCATCAGGGCTCCGGCTTCTGCTACGACAACGAGACACCGCGCCACCGTGTGTTCCTCGAACCCTACCGGCTGGCCTCGCGTCTGGTGACCAACGGCGAGTTCCTGCAGTTCATCGAGGCCGGCGGCTATCGGGAACCCGTCCATTGGCTCGCCGAGGGCTGGGACTGGCGGGTCGCCGAGAACCGTATTCACCCGTTGTACTGGCGGCGGCGGGAGGACTGGCAGGAATTCACCCTCGGCGGGCTGGTTCCCCTCGATCGCCAGCGACCGCTGGTGCATGTCTCCTACTACGAAGCCGATGCCTATGCCCGTTGGGCCGAGGCGCGGCTACCGACGGAGGCGGAATGGGAAAATGCGGCCGCCGGCGTCCCGATTGCCGGCCATTTCGCCGGTCGGCGGGACTTTCATCCCGCTGTCGCAGCAGCCGGCGGCATCAGCCAGTTGTTTGGCGATGCCTGGGAATGGACCCGCTCGAGCTACGATCCCTATCCGGGTTTCCGCGCCGGGGCGGGCGCCGTGGGTGAGTACAACGGCAAGTTCATGGTCAATCAGTACGTCCTCCGGGGTGGCTCCTGCGTCACCCCCGACGACCACCTGCGGGCCAGTTACCGCAACTTCTTTCCGGCGACGGCGTGCTGGCAGTTCTCGGGTATCCGCCTGGCCCGTGACGCCGAACCTGGCGGCAACGGATGACCCTGCGTGTGCGGTTTCTTCGCAGTGGGGAGTCGTCTCCTGCATTCGTCGAATGCACAGCGGCCGAAGAGGGAACGCAGGCGGTCATTGTCGTAATCGCATCAACTTGGGTTCAGGCGAGGCGCGGACAGCCTGACCAGAACGGCCTATAATCTCGCAATTGCTGGCGGGAACCGGGCAGACAGCACTGAGCCCAGCATTTTCGAATCGTTGCAGGCAGCACTACGCAACGATGATGAAGGATAGGCAATGATCACCGCTAAAGCGGACGTTCTGGTGTTTGAAGAGATCGACCGGGTCTACCAGTTCGTCGCCCCTGATTTCGTGACCAATTATCCCCGCTGGTCACCGGAAGTGGTGAGTCTCGAACCGCTGTCGGTCGGCCCGGTGCAGGTGGGTTTCCAGGCTCGGCAGACACGTGTCGATCACGGCCACAAGTCGGAATCGGTTTTTGAGGTGGCCGAACTCGAACCGCT
>DPSD01000693.1:27984-28121 GCA_003538495.1 Accumulibacter sp. | reverse complement strand
GCCTTGCTCGACACCCTGGCCGGCCTCCTTGAAGCGGTGTGGTCCGATGGCAAGCGGCTGAAGCCGCGCGAAGTCGTCGCCGAGTTCGCCAAGTACCTCTACGACGAACTCGACCTGATGCGCGAAGCGGCCAACTG
>DPSD01000693.1:24677-27624 GCA_003538495.1 Accumulibacter sp. | reverse complement strand
GTGTACTGGGATCAATGCACGACGACGGTGATGGTCATGGAGCGCATGCGCGGCATCCCGATCAGCCAGACCGGGGCGCTGATCGTCGCCGGCGTCGACCTGCCGGCGCTGTCGCGCGCGGGCGTCGAGATCTTCTTCACACAGGTCTTCCGCGATGGCTTCTTTCACGCCGACATGCATCCCGGCAACATCTTCATCGCCACCGACCCCGGCCACCACGGCAGCTACATCGCGCTCGATTTCGGTATCGTCGGGACGCTGACCGATACCGACAAGAACTATCTGGCGCAGAACTTTCTCGCCTTTTTCCAGCGCGACTACAAGCGCGTCGCGACCGCCCACATCGAGGCCGGCTGGGCGCCGGCCGACACCCGCGCCGACGAGTTCGAGGCCGCCGTCCGTGCCGTCTGCGAGCCGATCTTCGACCGTCCCTTGCACGAAATCTCGTTCGGCCGCGTGCTGCTGCGCCTGTTCCAGACCTCGCGCCGTTTCAATGTCGAGATCCAGCCGCAACTGGTGATGCTGCAGAAGACACTGCTCAATATCGAAGGCCTCGGACGGCAGCTCGATCCCAATCTCGATCTGTGGAAGACCGCCAAGCCTTTCCTTGAGCGCTGGATGAACGAACAGGTCGGCAGGCGCGCTTTCCATCGCGGTGTGCAGCAGGAGGCACCCAACTGGGCGCGCATGCTGCCACAGCTGCCACGGCTGGTGCACCAGGCACTGGCGCAGCCGAAGCCGTCCGATCTGGCACCGCTACTGGCCGAACTGACCCGCGCGCAACGTCAGCAGGGGCGCTGGCTGGCGATTATCGCCGCGCTGCTGGCGGCGCTGCTGGTCGGCCAATACTGGTAAGCGGCGGGGAGTGCCGGCATCCGTCGTGTCGCGATCAGCGCCAGTCCCTCAGCTGGCCGGCGATGATCGGGGCCAGCGCAGGCGCGCCTCGAAACCGCCACCGGGCAGGTTCTCGAACTCCAGCCGAGCATCGTGCAGTTCGGCAATCCGCTGGCTGATCGCCAGCCCGAGGCCACTTCCTTCGGCGATCGCTTCGCGGCCGCGATAGAAACGTTCGACCAACCGCGGCAAGTCGTCGGGTGGAACGCCACGGCCGTCGTCTGTAACGCCGATGGACCGTTCGCCATGCCGCAACCGGGCGAAGACGGTAATCGTGCTGCCTGCTGGCGTATAGCGCATGGCGTTGTCGAGCAGATTGCGCAGGACGACCTGGAGCAGTTCGGCGTCGCCCCGGACCAGCAGCGGCGAATCGTCGCTGTGCAGTTGAATGGCCTGCGTCGCGGTGGTCGGCCAGAGTTCGGCGAAGACCTGTCGTGCCAGTTCGGCAAGGTCGATGTCGCCGGCGTCGGGCAATCCGGCCAGGGGGTCGAGGCGCGCCAGGCGCAGCAACTGTTCAAGCACCCGTGTAGCGCGGTCGGTGCCGGCCAGAACCTGCGCCAGGGCGTGCTGGCGGTCGCCGGCGTCGATGCTCAGCTGTGCCACCTGCGCCTGGACCTTGATCACCGCCAGCGGCGTGCGCAGCTCGTGTGCGGCATCGGCGGTGAACCGGCGTTCCTTGTCCAGGGTCTCACGCAGCCTGTTCAGCAGGCGATTGACTGCGGTCAGCAGCGGCTGGGTTTCCAGCGGCGCCAGACGCATCGCCAGCGGCTCGAGGTTTTCCGCCGAGCGCCGGGCGACGTCGGCCGCCAGGTCATCGAGCGGCTTGAGCCCGCGGCGCACCGAGAAGTAGATCAGCGGCAGCAGCAACAGGGGCGACATCAGGGCAATCGGCAAGACCGCCTGCCGGGCAACTTCCAGAGCGGCGCGGTCGCGCAGCTTGATCGACTGCCCGACCTGCACCCGGAAATCGCCGGCGGTCGACGCGAGAGTCAGCAGCCGCCACGGATCGCCGTCGTGCTCGATGACCGAGTAGCCTGGTGCGACCGACAGGGGGCTCTCGGGCGCGTGTTCCGAGCGCAGCAACAGCGACCCGTCGTTACGCCCGATCTGGTATTCCAGGAGCGGCTCGTAGCGACTTGCTCCGGCACTGGCGAGCGTTGCCAGGCGCGCCCCCAGGTCGGCGAGCTGCTGCGGGTCGTCGGTAGCCAGCGCCAGCAGGAGCCTGCCCGACTGCGCGAGGTTGCCGTCCATCAACTCCTCTGCCTCGTGCTGCGCTTGCCGGTAACTCAGCATGGCGCTCACCGCCAGGCCCAGCAAGGCGGCCAGGCAGACCGTTCGCAGCAGGCGCCAGCGCAGCGATTGCAGGCGCATGGCGGGCAGCCGCGTGCCCATCAGGTGGGGTCTCCGAGTCGGTAGCCGAGGCCACGAACGGTGTGAATGAAGTCGGCACCGAGTTTCCGGCGCAGATTGTGGATGTAGACCTCGACAGTGTTGCTGCCGGTCTCTTCGCCCCACGAGTACAGGCTTTCCTCGAGTTGGCTGCGGCTGCGGATGTGGGCCTTGTGCCGGAGCAGGTCGTGCAGCAGCGTGTATTCGCGGGCCGACAGGCTGACCGGCTGACCATTCCTGCTCACCTGCTTGCTGGCCGGGTCGAGCACCACGCCGGCATGCGCCAGGGTCGGCGCCGCAGCGCCGCCGGCACGGCGCAGCAGGGCGCGCAGCCGCGCCTGCAACTCGAGAAGATCGAAGGGCTTGGTCAGGTAGTCATCGGCGCCGGCGTCCAGGCCGGCGATCTTGTCGGCACTGGTATCGCGGGCGGTGAGAATCAGTACCGGGAGTTGCTTGCCGTTTCGGCGCAAATCCTTGAGTACCGACAGGCCATCGCGTCTGGGCAGACCCAGGTCGAGAATGCAGGCATGGTAGTCGTGATCGAGCAGTGCCAGCCGCGCGGCATCGCCGTCACGGACCCAGTCGACGGCGTAGTCCGCCAGCTTCAGACCGGCGCGGATACCGTCGCCAAGCAAAGCGTCGTCTTCAACCAGCAGAATGCGCA
>DPSD01000693.1:3008-24572 GCA_003538495.1 Accumulibacter sp. | reverse complement strand
TCGAGCAGTGCCAGCCGCGCGGCATCGCCGTCACGGACCCAGTCGACGGCGTAGTCCGCCAGCTTCAGACCGGCGCGGATACCGTCGCCAAGCAAAGCGTCGTCTTCAACCAGCAGAATGCGCACGGGGGTTCCGGGTGCCTGGCGACGGCTACGGCTGGTAGCCGAAGCTTTTCAGCAACTGCGCGGTTTCGCACAGCGGCAGGCCCATCACCCCGGTGTAGCTGCCGGCAAGGTGCTCGACGAACATCGCCGCACGACCCTGGATGCCATAGGCGCCTGCTTTGTCCATCGGCTCGCCGCTGTCGACGTAGCGATCGATTTCGCGGTCATCAAGCTGGCGAAAACGGACCTCACTGATCGATCGGGCCATTTCGACGCGCCCCTCGAAGCCGATCGCCATCGCCGTCAGCACGCGGTGGGTACGGCCGGACAGGCGGTGCAGCATGCGTCGGGCGTCTTCGGCGTCGCCTGGCTTGCCGATCAACTGGCCGGCCAGTTCGATGGTCGTGTCGGCGGCCAGTACCGGCTGCGCGACCAGCCGGCGCCAGTAGACGATACGGCAGCCCAGCTCGGCCTTGTTGCGGGCGATCCGCTCGACGTAGCGGGTCGCCTCTTCACCGGGCAGCGGCGTCTCGTCGAGCTCCGGGTCGCCGCGTGCCGTGCTGCGGAAGGCAATGGTGTCGAAGCCGACGCCGATCTGCGTCAGCAGGTCGCGCCGTCGCGGGCTGCGCGACGCCAGGTGTACCCGTGCGTGCTGTGCGGCGAGTGACATCAGCCCTCCCGATGGTAAGGATGTTGGCGAACGACGCTGGTCGCCCGATAGAGTTGCTCGCAGAGAATCAGCCTGGCCAGGGCGTGCGGCAGGGTCAGGCTGGAGAGGCGGATCGCCTCGTCGGCCTGCAGCTTCAAGTCCTCGTCGATACCATCGGCGCCGCCGATCACGAAGGCAGTCGCCCCGCCGACGCGCATCCAGCCTTGCAGCCGTTCGGCCAGGCGCAGGGTCGACAGATCGTCGCCTCGCTCGTCGAGGACGACCACCCGCCCGTAGCCGTTGAGCGCCGCCAGCAGGCGGGCTTTCTCGGCGGCCAGCAGTTGTTCGCGGCTTTTCGAGCCGCGCGTTTCCGGCTTGATCTCGACGATCGCCAGCGGCAGTTCGCGCGGCATCCGCTTGAGGTATTCGGCGCAGCCCTGCGCCACCCAGGCCGGGGGCTTGTGGCCAACGGCGAGAATGGCGAGCTTCATCCCTCGTCTGTGGTCTGCACCGCCGTGGTGGCCCGGCGCACGCGTGCCGGCCCCTTGCCTCCCCAGAGCTCTTCGAGCCGGTAGTAGCTGCGAACGGCGGGCTGCATGACGTGCACCACGATGTCGCCAAGGTCGACCAGAACCCAGTCGCCAGTCTCCTCGCCTTCGCACGAGAGTACGTGCACCCCCGCTTCGCGTGCCTTGTCCTGGACGTTGCGAGCCAGCGATCTGACCTGCCGGTTGGAGTCACCGCAGGCGACCACGATGCAGTCGAACAGCGAGGTCAAACGGGTGGTGTTGATGACCTCTATATCGCGGCCCTTGATGTCCTCCAGCGCGTCGACGACGAGCTTTTCCAACTGCGGCAGTTTCATGGGGGGGTTCAGTGCTCCGGGTAAAGATGTTGGTTTCGAATATAAGCGATTACTTCGTCAGGCAGCAAATAGCGGGGACTGCAGCCGCTGGCCAGCAGCGTCCGAATCTGCGTCGCCGAGATCGCCAGCTGGGTCATCGCAAAGCTGGCGATGCGACCGGCGGGCGTTTCGGCCAGGGCCGATCGATCGGTGCAGTAGCGCTCACCGTAGCAGGCGGCCAGCTCGGCCGGCAGCCGGCTGGGGTCGATCGGGAAACCCGGGCGGTGGGCGACGCCAATGTGCGCCAGTTCGAGCAGCGACTGCCAGCGGTACCAGCCGGGCAGGGCGGCGAAGGCGTCGGCACCGAGCAGCAAGACCAGCGGCTGGCGCCGGCCGCACTGGTCGGCCTGGCGCAGACGTTCGAGGGTTAGCACGGTGTAGCTGGGCCGGGCGGCGTCGACTTCGGAGGCATCGACTTCGAAGGTCGGGTTCTCGGCAATCGCCAGCCGGACCATCGCCAGGCGCTGGCGCGCGGTCACCTGCGGCGTGTCGCGCAGCGCCGGCTGGCCGCTCGGAATCCAGCGCACGCCGGTCAGGTCGAGACAGTCGGCGGCCTCTTCGGCGAGGCGCAAGTGCCCGAAATGAACCGGATCGAAGGTGCCGCCGAAGATCCCCAGCGGCTTGCCGCCTGGCTGCTCAGCCATCGGCTCGGGTGGTCACGAAAACGTCCCGGTAACTGACGTAGAAACTGGCAAACAGCGTTGGCGCGAGTATCAGGATCAGCAGCACCGAGAGCAGGACAGTCAGCAGCGCGGCGCTGTCCGGAAACAGCGCCGCGAGAACGCCCACCAGCAGCGGCACCAGCAGCGCGGCGCCCATCACCGCCAGCGAGTAAACCAGGAAGGCTCGCCAGTTCCGGAGACAGGCGACGAAGCTGAAGAACAGCGCTTTGCCTGGCGGCAGATCGTGCCATCCGGCGAGAACGGGTGCGTACCAGTAGGCCATCACCAGCGGACACAGCAAGACCAGTGCGACCTGCGTCGCCAGCAGCAGCCGGCCGCTGCTCATCGCTTCCTCATCCGGCTTCTCGCCGGCAAGCATCATCTGCATCAGCGCGCCGCCATCGGCCAGCGCCGAGACGGCCAGAATTCCGACCATTGCCACCAGGTAGATGGCGCCCAGCGTGAGCAGCGAGCGCAGGTTGTTCTCGAAACCGGAGAACAGCAGTTGCGGACCCAGCGCGATGCCCCGGTCGATGTTTCGGCAGGCATTCATCAGGCTGACCGAAAACGCCGGGATGCACAGCGTGGTGGCGATCGTTCCGACCAGCGGGATGACGTTCACCACGGCCATCAGCATCCAGTAGCTGACCACCAGGAAGGTCAGCAGCAGATGGTTCCGGCGAAAAATCCGAAAGCCATCGGTCAGCCAGCGCCAGCCGTGCGCGGCGGGAAGAGTCAGTGCTTGCATGTGGTCAGGGAGCTCAGGTGGCCAGGAAAATGTCTTGATAGGACGCGTACACGGAGCCGGCCAGGACCGGTCCGAGAACCAGGAACCCGAGTCCGACGGGCAGCGCAGCGAAGAAGCACAGGACCATCGCGAGCAGACCATAGACCAGGAATGGCACGCTGTTCTTGAGGCAGGCGTTGAAGCTGGCCTTCAGCGCGTCGACCGGCGGCATGCCGTTGAAAACGACCAGCGCCGGGGCGAACCAGATGGCCATCACCAGCGGCACTGACAGCAGCAGCGCGACAATGCCTGCGATGAGCATCGCGCCGACGGCGATCCCGGCGCCGACCGGCTCGTTGATCATCATCCCGCCGGCCATCCCGCCGCCAACCAGCAGGAGCACCATCAGGAATACCGCCAGCATGCCAAGCATGTAAAGCACGCCGAGCGTCACCAGGGCGCCGGTGCTGCGCTGGAAACCGGCGAAAAGATCGGTGATTTCCGGGGTCTGTCCGGCGCTGACTTTCTGGCAGGCCAGCAGCATGCCGGCAGCGAGCACCGGGGTCAGCAAGTGGGCGGCGAGTTGACCAATCAGCGGGACGATCGCCAGACCCAGGTAAATGACGACCAGGATCACCATCATCGCCATCCAGATGCCCGGACTGGCGATGAAGATGGCCCAGCCCTGCCTGAACCAGTTCAGGGCGCTGCCGGCCTCGACGCGGCGGCTGCTGCCCTTGAACTGTGGCGCGGGGATCGGGAAGGATTGCATGTCGATGCTCGTATGAGATCAGGTTAACGAATGCTAGCGGCCGGGAGCGGACGAAGCAAGGCGTGTGCGGCACGCGCCTGATGGCTGTCCCGGTTCGGAGGCCCATTCGACGGCCCTGGCGTCCACGCCCGGCGTCAGGTCCGGCGGCGCGTCAGTAGCATACGCTCGATCGCGTTGAGGATTTCGTAAAGTGCCGCAAAATCCTCGAACAGCGCGGCGTTGGTCGGCGGCGACTGGCGGAACTTCTCCTCGCCGCGGACCAGCGAAAAGACCTCGTCGAAGCTGCGTCGGCCGTCGATGTACTGGAGGATGAACTTGCCGTAGCGGCCGGTATCGACCTGGGCGTTGACACCGGTGTGGCTGTGTCGCAGGACAAAGGGGCTGCCGGCGTGGCGGTGGATGAGCGCCGACAGTTCCGGTCCGGTAATCGGTTCGTGGCAGAAGAAGGGGACGCTCGCCGGGTCTCGGTAAGCGGCGACCCGGCTGCCGCGGGTGAGAAAGAAGGAATGCGTGACCAGCGTGCCGCCGAGCAATTCGGCGATCGCCTGCTGCTGTCGCAGCGGCATGCGGGCGACGGTCGCCAGGAAGGGCGCTGGCCGTGGCGCCAGGATCAGTTGCGGCAGGTACGGCGACCGACCGCGACCGACGTCGGAGAATTCAATGTGGAACCCGTGCTCGTCGTGCAGCCAGCAATAGAGCTGCTCGACGGTGTACGAGCGATCTTGCGCATGCAGCAGCAGATCGTAAATGCCGGCGTCGCCCCGCCGGTGGTCGAAGAACAGCTGCTCGCCGCGCGCGAACCAGTTCGTCGCCGGCAGCATCGACAACACCTGCCGCGCGTTGTCGAGGCGACCGGCGATGCTCTCGGTACGGCTGTTGATCTGGCGCAGCAGCTCCTGCATCTGGTACACGCCGGTCCGCCCGTAGGTGGCGTACACCATCATTCCGATCGCGCCGTCGGCGGCCAGAACCCGCGTCAGTGCGCGCAGGCCGGCGTCGGGATCGTCCAGGTGATGCAGCACACCCGAGCAGTTGATGTAGTCGAACTCGCCGAGACCAAGCTGCGGCAGTTCAAGCAGCGACGCCTGCAGCCAGTCGATGTTGTCCAGGCCACGGATTTCGGCGCGCCGGCGGGCGATGGCAATGCTCGCGGCGCTGAGATCACAATGAACAATCCGGGCGCTGGTCGCGCGCAGTTGTTCGGCGAGGTAGATCGTCCCGTCACCGGTGCCGCCGCCGGCGACCAGAACGCGGAAGCCGTCGCCAAAATCCCGGTCGCCGGCGAAGCAATAGTGGTTGATCATCGCCAGCGAATCGAGCCAGGTGGTCAGCAGGCGCCGGCGCTCGTCTTCCGGGTCGCGCGGCGGATACGGCAGCGCCTCATATTGCTCGCGGACTTCCGGCAGAAAATTTTCCATGTTTGTTCGCAGTCGTGCCAAGGCGGTACTGTTAGCTGCCACGACTGGCAGCGGTAAGCCAGGAGCCATGGCGATCGCTGGCAATGCGCGCCAGCAGGATCGCCCGGTAGGCGTCAGGATCGCGCCGCACAACCAGCTCGCCGGGCCGCGGCAGATGATGGTCCTGCAGGCGTGAAACCCAGAAACGCAGCGCGGCGGCGCGCAGCAGCGTCGGCCAGGCGGCGTGCTCGGCTGGCAGCAGCTGACGGCGGGCGTCGTAGGCGCTCAGCAGCGCCGCGCAGCGGCTGTCGTCAAGCGCTCCGTCGCGCGTGCTGCACCAGTCGTTGACGGTCACCGCCAGGTCGAACAGCAGGTCGTCGACGCCGGCAAAATAGAAGTCGAGCACGCCGCTGACGCGATCGCCCGAAAACAGCACGTTGTCACGAAACAGGTCGGCGTGAATCACCCCGCGCGGCAGGTCAGCGGGGCGACGCTGCTGCTGATGGCGAACTTCGCCGTGCAGCAGGCGGGCGTCGTCGTCGTTCAGGAAGGGTGCGATCTCCGCTGCCACGCGGCTGCACCACGCGGTATCGCGTTGGTGCTGCAGCGGCTCCGGCCACGACCGGGCAGCCAGATGCAAGCGCGCCAGCAGCTCGCCAATGGCCGCGCATTGCGCCGAGTTTGGTGACTCCTGGGAGCGGCCGGCCAGTCGGCTGACGATCACCGCCGGCTTGCCGCCAAGACAGGAGACCTGCTCGCAGTGACGGTTGGCGACCGGCGCCGGACAAGGCAGGCCGAGCCGCGCCAGATGGTCCATCAGTTGCACGTAGCGCGGCACCTGCGCAGGCGCCACCTGTTCGAAAACGGTCAACACGTAGTCGCCACGGGTGCTGCTCAGGAAAAAGTTGGAGTTCTGCACCCCTTCGCTGATGCCGGTCAGTTTGGTCACGGTGCCAAGATCGTAGGTCTCGAGCCAGGCGGCCGCCTGCTCTACGGTCAGCTGGGTGAATACCGACATGACGGTCCAGCCAGGCCGGAAAGGCTGGGAAGAGCGGGCAGCAGGCGGGAGGCGATCGGCTGGCGTCGGTCAGCGTTTCAGAAAGTACCGATTACCCACATCGGCACGCTGAGGGTAGGCGATCCCATCGCGCTCTGCGTGAAGTTGCCGTCGCCTTCCCGGTCGATCAGGGTGTAGGGAACGCCGTGTTCGGGTGTCACCACGATCTTGTAGAGCTTGCCGTTGATCCGGTGCTCTTCGACCGTTTCGCCCTCGCGTTTCTTGATCGTTACCACCGGCTCCAGGCTTTCGTCGAATGGCGCCATCTCCGGCGGTGGTGGCGGGATCGCCGGCAGCGGTTGCAGATCGGTCCGGTTCTGAGCGAGCGCGGATGCGGCGGCGAGAGCGAGGACGGCCAGGATGGCGTGGATGAAGCGCATGGAGAGAGTTCCGGATGGTTGATCAAACGTTGAGCATCATCGGCCAAAGTCGACTTTAGTACAAGATTCGGGCGCCGCTGCACGCGCGACCGGCTGCGCCGCCGCCCTCGCCGCTGCTCGGTCGCCGCCACGAAGTCTGCCATAATGCCAGCGAGTCCGATCGGGGTGCGCCAGCAGGCGAACGTCCTCGGCGGCGTGCACGACGGATCGTGATCGTTGTTCGGCGATGATCCTTGTTGATCTCGGGTCCATTCTTCTGTCCTTCTTGCCTGGCTGCCCGCCCATGTCCACCCTGCTCCTGGTCGACGGATCGTCCTACCTCTACCGCGCTTTTCACGCCATGCCCGACCTGCGGACGACGCGCGGTGAGCCGACCGGCGCGATTCACGGCGTCCTGAACATGCTGCGCCGCCTCGACAGCGACTACCAGGCGTCGGGAGTCGCGTACAAGGCCTGCGTCTTCGACGCCAAGGGCAAGACTTTCCGCGACGACTGGTATCCGCAATACAAGGCCAACCGTCCGCCGATGCCCGACGACATGCGCAGCCAGATCGAGCCGCTGCATGCCGCCATTGCCGCCCTCGGGTGGCCACTGCTGAGCGTTGTCGGCGTCGAGGCCGATGACGTGATCGGCACGCTGGCGCAGCAGGCAGCCGCACAAGGAATCGAGGTGGTGGTGTCGACCGGCGACAAGGATCTGGCACAACTGGTCGGGCCGCAGGTGCAACTGGTCAACACGATGAGCAACGAGGTGCTCGACGAAGCCGGCGTGGTCGCCAAGTTCGGCGTGCCGGCCGCGCGCATCGTCGATTACCTGGCGCTGGTCGGCGACACCGTCGACAACGTTCCCGGCGTTGACAAGGTCGGCGCCAAGACCGCGGTCAAGTGGCTGAGCGAGTACGGTTCGCTCGATGGCGTCATCGCCGGCGCAGCCGGGATCCGCGGCGTGGTTGGCCAAAACCTGCGCCGCGCGCTCGACTTCCTGCCGCTGGCGCGCCGGCTGGTGACCGTCCGCTGCGACCTCGATCTGCCGCTGGCGCTGGCCGACCTGGCGCCACGCCCGCTCGATCGCCAGCGTCTGATCGAGCTGTTTACCCATTACGAAATGCGCTCGTGGCTCAGCGAGGCCAGCACCCCGAGCGGTCCCGCGG
The DNA here is from genome assembly GCA_003538495.1 of Accumulibacter sp. The sequence continues at coordinate 16,769 of DPSD01000693.1, read as the reverse complement.
CAACACCGGCCGCGGTCTCGCCGGGAACGCCCGATGGGTTTCCCGACGGCGCGCACCGCGCGGCTTACGAAACGATTCTTGACCAGGAGTCGTTCGACCGCTGGCTGGCGAAAATCGCGGCCAGTGCGCTGACCGCCGTCGACACCGAAACCACCAGCCTTGATCCTTTCGCCGCGCGTATCGTCGGCATCTCGCTGGCCGTTGCGGCGGGCGACGCCGCGTATCTGCCGCTTGCCCATCGCTACCCCGGTGGCCCGGAGCAGTTGCCATGCGACGAAATCCTGGCGCGCCTGAAGCCGTGGCTGGAGTCGGCGCGGCACGCCAAGATCGGCCAGAACCTCAAGTACGACCAGCACGTCCTGGCCAACCACGGCATCGCGCTGGCTGGCGTCAGACACGACACCTTGCTGCAGTCCTACGTTCTCGAGTCGGGCAAGGACGGCGCGCGTGGCCACGATCTCGGCCGCCTGGCGATGCGCCACCTCGGACTGGCGACGATCCCCTACGAAGCGCTGTGCGGCAAGGGCGTCAAGCAGATCGGCTTTGCCCAGGTGGAGATCGAACAGGCCGCCGAATACGCCGCCGAGGACGCCGACCTGTGCCTGCGGCTGCACGACAAGCTCTATCCGCAGATCGTCGCCGACGCCGGTCTGGCGCGAGTCTACGAGACCATCGAAATGCCCGTGCGCGACATTTTGTTCCGGATGGAGCGCACTGGCGTGCTGATCGATTCCCGACTGCTCGCGCAGCAGAGCAACGAAATCGGCAAGCGGCTGCTCGAACTGGAGGCGCAGGCGCACGCCGCGGCCGGCCAGCCGTTCAACGTCAACTCGCCGAAGCAACTGGCCGAGATCCTGTTCGCAACGCTCGGCATGCCGGTCAAGAAGAAGACTCCCTCGGGAGCGCCATCGACCGACGAGGAGGTGCTCTCCGAGCTGGCGCTCGACTATCCGCTGGCCAAAATCCTGCTCGAATCGCGGCAACTCGCCAAATTGAAGGGGACCTACACCGACAAGCTGCCGAAAATGGTCAACCCGCGGACCGGCCGCGTGCACACCAGCTACGCGCAGGCGGTGGCGGTCACCGGTCGGCTGGCGTCCAGCGACCCCAACCTGCAGAACATCCCGGTGCGAACCGCCGAAGGGCGGCGCATCCGCGCGGCCTTCGTCGCGCCGCCCGGCAGCACCATCGTTTCTGCGGATTACTCGCAAATCGAACTGCGGATCATGGCCCACCTGTCGGAGGATCCGCGCCTGCTCGAAGCCTTCGCGCAGGGCGAAGACGTGCACCGGGCGACGGCCGCCGAGATCTTCGGCGTGCCGCCAGGCGAAGTTGGTCCCGACCAGAGGCGCGTCGCCAAGGTCATCAATTTCGGGCTGATCTACGGCATGAGCGCCTTCGGTCTCGCCCGCCAGCTCGACCTCGAACGTGGTGCGGCGCAAGCCTACATCGACCGCTATTTCGCTCGTTACCCCGGCGTCGCCAGCTACATGGCGAGAACGCGCGAGATGGCCAAGAGCGAGGGTCACGTCGAAACCGTCTTCGGCCGTCGCCTGTGGCTTCCGGAAATCCGCTCCAGCCAGGCGGCGAATCGCCAGGGCGCCGAGCGCGCGGCGATCAACGCGCCGATGCAGGGCTCGGCCGCCGATCTGATCAAGACGGCAATGATCGCCGTGCAGGGCTGGCTTGACGCGGAGGCAGCAAACACGCGCCTGCTGATGCAGGTCCATGACGAACTGGTCCTCGAAGTACCGGACGACGAGCTGTCGCGAGTGCGCAGCGAGTTGCCGCGACTGATGTGCAAGGTGGCGGCGCTGCGAGTGCCGTTGCTGGTCGACATCGGCGTCGGCGCGAACTGGGACGAGGCGCACTGAGCCGCGACGATTGCCGTGCCGCCAGGACGAGTCGGGATGGCACGCTGTGGCGACGTGTATTTCGTCCCTTCACCATCCTCTTCGTTGGCCCCTGAAAGGTAGGAAGCAATGCCCTTGCACGCGAAAGACAGCGTACGTGAACGACTCGATGACGAGGTGTACGCCTCGGCCGATCTGGCGGTGAGCATGCCGAAGTACAAGTTCCCGCTGGCCGAGCGCGATCCGCGGCATGCCTACTCGGTGGTTCATGACGAGCTGATGCTCGACGGCAACGCGCGCCAGAACCTGGCGACTTTCTGCCAGACCTGGGCCGAGCCCGAAGTCCACCGCCTGATGGACGAGTGCATGGACAAGAACATGGTCGACAAGGACGAGTACCCGCAGACCGCCGAAATCGAGGCGCGCTGCGTGCACATGCTCGCCGACCTCTGGAACTCGCCGGCGGCGGCGAACACCATCGGCTGCTCGACCACCGGGTCGAGCGAGGCGGCGATGCTTGGCGGCATGGCCATGAAACGGCGTTGGGAGGCCAGACGAAAGGCGGCCGGCAAGCCGATCGACCGGCCCAACCTGATCACTGGTCCGGTGCAGATTTGCTGGCACAAGTTTGCCCGTTACTGGGACATCGAGCTGCGCGAGATCCCGCTGGAGGATGGACGTTTCCTGATGACCCCCGCGGAGGTCATCAGGCGTTGCGACGACAACACCATCGGCGTCGTGCCGACGCTGGGGGTGACCTTCACCTGCCAGTACGAGCCGGTCAAGGCGGTGGCCGACGCGCTCGACGAGTTGCAGCGGGACAGCGGGCTGGACATCCCGATGCACGTCGACGGGGCCAGCGGCGGCTTCCTGGCGCCATTCTGCGCGCCTGAACTGGTCTGGGACTTCCGTATTCCGCGCGTCAAGTCGATCAATACCTCGGGCCACAAGTTCGGAATGTCGCCGCTTGGCGTCGGTTGGGTCATCTGGCGGGAAGTCGAAGACCTGCCCGAGGAATTGATCTTCTGGGTCAATTACCTCGGCGGCAACATGCGCGACATCGCCCTGAACTTCTCGCGGCCGGGCGGGCAGGTCGTTTGCCAGTACTACAACTTTCTGCGGCTCGGAAGAGAGGGTTACCGCAAGATCCACTCCGCCTGCTACCAGACTGCGGCTTTCCTCGCCGAGCGGATTGGCAAGCTCGGGCCCTTCGAAATCCTCTACGGCGGTGATCGTCACCAGGGAATCCCGGCCTTGTGCTGGAGGATCAGGGACGGCGTCGATCCGGGATTCACTCTCTACGATCTGGCCGACCGCCTGCGCAGTCGTGGCTGGCAGGTCCCCGCCTACTCGCTGCCGGCCAATTGCCAGGGTCTGGTGATCCAGCGCATTCTCGTTCGCCACGGTGTCAGCCGCGACCTCGGGGCGCTGCTCGTCGAGGACATCCAGCGAGCGATCGACTTCCTCGCCAAACATCCGATTCCCGCGCCGCTGGGTGCCGCCGAGGCTTCCGGCTTCCGTCACTGAGCACGACGCCGCTGGCGCAGAATGCTGGTGGCGCAAGTCGCAGCCAACCGCGCCCCGAAATGAAAGGTTCGTTCCCATGTCCATGCAGCTTTACATCGGCAACAAGAACTACTCGTCGTGGTCCATGCGCTCGTGGGTGCTGCTCAAGCAGGCGCAAATTACGTTTGACGAGGTGATGATTCGTCTTGACGAGTGCACGGCCGCTTCGAAATTCAAGATCGAGGTCGCGCGTCACAGCCCTGCCGGCCGGGTGCCGGTGCTGGTAGACGAGGGCTGGGCGGTATGGGACACGCTGGCGATTGCCGAGTACCTGGCCGAGAAGTTCCCGGAACGGCAGCTGTGGCCCGCCGACCGGCAGGCGCGCGCCCGCGCACGCAGCGTCTGCGCCGAGATGCACGCCGGCTTCGCCGCCCTGCGTAATCACCTTGGCATGAACATCGAGGCCTCGCTGCCCGAGGTGGGGCAGCGCATCTTGCGCGAGAATGCGCAGGTCAAAGGCGACGTCGACCGCCTGCTGCAGATGTGGAGCGAGTTGCTCGCGGCGCATGGCGGGCCGATGCTGTTCGGCAGGTTCAGCGTCGCCGACGCCTTCTTTGCACCGGTGGTCAAGCGTTTTGTCACCTACGCGGTGCCGCTCCCGCCGGTGATCGCCGCCTATGTCGATCGCGTGCAGGCGCTGCCAGCGGTGGTCGAGTGGACCACCGGCGCACTCGCCGAGAACGACTTTCTGGACTTCGAGGAGCCCTATCGGACGCGTTGCTGAGGCCGCCTCAGGCAGCGCCTCGGCCGCGGCCGTGGTCGCCAGCCGAGCGACCGGCGAAGTCCCGGTTCGGATCGCGCCTGGCGCTGGCCAGGCTGGTGGGCTGGCGAACAGCGCGCCGGCAGCCGGCCGATGGTCGGTCATCGACTGCAGGGCGCCATCCGGCAGGCCGGCATTTGACGACCGTTCACACGGCCACCTATACTTTCGGGGGTGTCAATGAATTCACGATCAATGGCTGTTCATCGGCTCCGCCAGCGTGCCCCCCGGGCTGGCGTGGTGCCTGGCCGGACCCTGGCGCTGGCGCTGGCGCTGCGTACCGGGCTGTCGGTGCTCAGCGTGATCTGTCTGCTGGCCGGCTGCGCCAGTGAGTCCGGTCGTGTCGCCGTCTACCAGAACGAGACTTTCGAGGCCAACGAGACCTTCTCGCGCCTTTTCGACGCCAGCGTCGAAGCGACCTGCGAGGCGGCGCGTCGTTCGCTGCTGAGCCAGGGCTACCGGCTGACGACCGAGCGGCCAGAGTTCATCAGTGCGACCAAGAGTTTCCAGCCCGAAGGCGAAGTGCATGTGCAGATCGTGTTCACGGTCGTCTGTGCGCCGGTCGGCACGGCGGGCAGGCTGGCGACCGCCTACGTCAGCGCGATCCAGGACCGCTACGCGCTCAAGAAGAGCCCGAACCCGGCCAGCGTCGGTGTCGCGGCACTCGGCTCGCTGTCGATCCCGCTGTCGTCGAGCGAGGATTCGCTGGTCAAGGTGGCCAGCGAAACCATCCCCGCCGGGCGCTTCTACGACCGTTTCTTTGCCCTGATGCAGATCAATCTGGCGGCGCCGGAGGCCCGGCCCTAGTCCCCGTTCCTGACCGGGACGTGGTGCCGGGGGCCGCTTGCGGTGGCCGATGAACGGTGATCAGGCCAGCGCTTCGTCGCGCGCGACTGGGCGGCTTGGCTGCCGGGTACCCGCAAGCGGGGTGCGCGGTGGTTCCCGAGATCGAATTCCTGCCTTGGTGATCGCCGTGGGCGCTATCATCGTCTGGGGAAGCTCCCGGCGGTACACTGTCGAGCCTGTTCCCAGGCGTTTCGGCCGCAACGTGCGCGAGGCTCGCGATGCATGCTTTCTCCCCCAGTCTTGTTTCGCTGACCGTGCGGATCCTGCTCGGCATTCTGCTGTGCCTTGTCGGCGCGGTGTCGGCGAGCGAGCCAGCGACCGGGCTGGCGCTGTCGCCCCAGCAAACAAGGTGGCTGAGCCGGCATCGGGTGATCCGGATGGGCTTCGATCCCCACTACGCGCCGTATTCGTTCGTCGATTCCCAGGGGCGCGTTCAGGGAGTGGCAGCGGACCTTGTCGCGCGGTTGGCCGTGCAGCTGGGCGTGCGCATCGAGGCGGTCACCGATCTGTCATGGCCGCAGCTGATGGCGGCAGTGCAGGCGCACGAGATCGATGCGCTGGCGACCGTCGTGCGTTTGCCCGAGCGCGAGGCGTTTCTCGAGTTCACCCGGATTTACATCCCGACGCCGCTGGTGATCATGACCCGCGACGACGCGCCGAAGTTGCTGTCGGCGGCCGATCTGGCGCCGCTCAAGGTGGCGCTGGTCAAGGAATACTCGTCGTCGCAGCAGGTGATGGCGCGCTTCCCGTCGCTCAGGCCGCTCTTTGTGGCGACGCCGCTGGAGGGGCTGCAGGCGGTCGCCAGCGGTCTCGCCGACGCCTATGTCGGAGTGCTGGGGATCAACACCTACCAGGCGAGCCGCAACGGTATCAGCAACCTCAAGGTGAACGCCGCTTTCGAGATGCGCGACAACGGTCAGCGCATCGCCGTTCGCGGGGACTGGCCGGAGTTGGCGGCGCTTTTCGACCAGGCGCTGAACGTCCTTCCCGAGGCCGACAAGGCGGCGATCTTTGCCCGCTGGATTCCCGTCGGCGCACCGATCGACGCTTTTCATACGCCGCTGTCGGACGACGAGGCGACCTGGCTGGCGAGCCACAAGCGGCTCCGGGTCGGCGTCGCGCGGGCCCTGGAGCCCTTCAGTTTCATTGATCCCGGCGGTCGGCATGCCGGACTGGGGGCGGAGTATCTGCAGCGCCTGAGCGACCAGACCGGCGTCGAGTTGGAAGAGGTCGTGGCCGATAGCCTCGACGAGCTCGATGCGCTGCTGCGCGACGGGCGGGTCGACCTGGTGTCGGTCTCGGCGCGTGCAGCGGCCGACGAGATGCGTTTGACGACGCCCTTTCATCGGGCATCGCTGATGGTTTTCTCGCTGGCCGGCGTGTCGCTTGGCGGTGAGCCGGCCGAGCTTGCCGGCCGCAGTGTCGGAGTGCTTGCCGGTGGTGTCGCGCAGGCGCGGCTCGGCGCCGAGACGACGCTGAAGATCGTGCCGTATCCCTCGGTCGCCGCAGCGCTGCTGGCGCTTGATCAGCGGCGGGTCGACCTGGTCGTCGCCGACGCGGCCAGTGCGTTCGGCGTTCTCGAGTCGCTCGGCTTGCCGAAGGTCCATGCCAATCCGCCGCTGGCCGGCATGGAGACGCCCCTGCGCTTCGCCGTGCGTGCCGACTGGCCCGAGCTGGCGGCAATCCTCGATCGCACCCTCGGCACCGTTGCGCCCGCGGAACGTTCGCTGATGCTGAGCAAATGGCTGCACGTGCCGTCGCCTGGCTTGCCGCAGGCCACGGTGTTCAAGTGGGCTGGCGGTGCGGCCGCGGTGGTGGTGCTGGCCTCGGGTTTGCTGCTGCTGTGGAACCGACAGCTGGCGCAGGAAGTGGTCCGGCGGCAGCGGGGTCTGCGGGCCAGCGAGACACGGTTGCGCGTTGCGGAAGCGATTTCGCACGTCGGCAACTGGCAGTACGTGGTCGGCCAGGACCAGCTCAGCTGGTCGGACGAGGTGTACCGGATCTTCGGCTTGCCAGCCGGCCAGCGAGTCTCCCTGGGTGGCGCTGAAGCGCGTGTGCATCCGGACGACCGCGAGACGTACGCGCGCTTCCTGAAGAAGCTGCTCGACAGCCGCCCGGACGAGGAGGTCGCGGGAATCGAATATCGCATTCTGCGGCCGGACGGCGTCGAGCGCCACGTCGCGGTCTGGCCGAGGGCCGAGCATGCACCGGACGGCCGGGCGACCCGCTTGTTCGGTACGGTGCAGGATGTGACCGAGCGCAAGGCCCGTGAGTCCGAATTGCTGCGCCTGCAGGTGATGCTGCACGCGCTGGTCGAAGGAGCGTCGGACTCGATTTTCGTCAAGGACAGATCCGGCCACTACCTGGTCGCCAATTCGGCGCTGGCGGCGCTGCTGCAGCGGCCGCTGGCGCAGATCATCGGGCGGACCGACTTCGATCTCTTCCCGCAACAGTTGGCCGAACGCTTTCGGCGCGATGACGCGCGGACGATGGCCAGCCGCAGGACCCAAGTGTACGACGAGCCGGTAATCGGCGGGGCCGGCGAATTCATCTACCAGACGACCAAGGGGCCACTGCTGATCGGCGACCGGGTCGAGGGCGTGTTCGGCATTGCCCGCGACATCAGCGAGCGCGAGCGGACCGAGGCCACCTTGCGCGAGCGCGAGGCGCGGCTCAACGAGGCGCAGGCGATCGCGCTGCTCGGGAGCTGGGAGATCGATCTGGCGAGCGGCGTCTGCGAGTGGTCGGCCGAAATGTTTCGCTTGACGGGTTTCGATCCCGCCCAGGCCCCGCCAAACGCCGAGCGCGCGATCGAGTGGGTGCACCCCGACGACCGCGCCGCGGTGCTGGCAATGCTGGCGGAGGCGACCGCGGGTGGCGCGCCGGAGCGCGTGCTGCTTCGTCGTCATCCGGAGCGCGGACCGCTGGCGTACTTCGTCGGCGGCGTTCGGGCGATCCGGGACGTGCACGGGAAAGTGGTCCGGCTGAGCGGGACGATCCAGGACGTCACCGAGCAACGGCAGGTCACCGAAGCCCTGCGCGAGGCACAGCAGCGACTGCAGCGCGCGCTGGACAATATTCCCGACGCCGTCGTCCTGTACGATCGCGCCTTGCGCATCCAGTACATCAATAATGCGACGACCGCGATTACCGGGCGCCTTCCCGGGGAGTTCGTCGGTTACCGCGACGACCAGGTCTGGCCTGCCGAGGTGTGCGGCGCCTGGCTGCCGGCGCTCGAGGCGTGTCGCGCATCCGGGACCAACCAGAGTGTGGACGTCGAACTGCGGCTCGGGGATCGCGAGCCACGCAGTCTGAGCATTGTCTGCGTTCCTCTGCCGCAGGAAGATGGAACGGTGCGCGAGATTCTCGGGATTACCCATGATTTCACCGAGATCCGGCGCGCCGAGCGCAGGGTCCGCGAGCTCAACGTCGAGCTGGAGCGCCGGGTGGCCGAGCGGACGGCTGAACTTTCCCGCGCGCTCAAGGAACTGGAGACCTGCAGTTACTCCGTTTCGCACGACCTCAAGGCGCCGCTGCGCGGCATCGATGGCTATAGCCAGCTCCTGCTTGAGGACCACGCCGACCAGTTGAACGACGAAGGCCGGCAGTTCCTGAACAATGTGCGTCGCGGCGTCGAACAGATGAACCAGCTGATTGCCGACCTGCTGGCGTATTCGCGGATCGAGCGCCAGTCCCTGCAGACCCGGCCGGTCCAGCTGGTGGCGCTGCTCGACGAGGTGAGCGGCGAGCGCCACGACGACCCCGAAGCCGTGCAGCTTCAGATCCGCGTCGATCCGCCGGGTCTGGCGCCACGGGCCGACCCCGACGGGCTGCGCCTGGTGTTGCGCAATCTGCTCGATAACGCGATCAAGTTCTCGCTCGATGCCAGGCCGGCGGTGATCCGGATCAGCTGCACGCGGAACGGCAACGCGGTGGAGATCGAGATCGCCGACAATGGCATCGGCTTCGACATGCGTTTCCATAACCGCATCTTCGATATCTTCCAGCGGCTCCAGCGTGCCGAGGATTACCCCGGGACGGGGATCGGGCTGGCGATCGTGCGCAAGGCGCTCGACCGGATGGGTGGGTCCATCCGGGCGGAAAGCGAAGCCGGCAAGGGCGCGCGATTCCGTGTCACGCTGCCGGTCGCCAGCTGAGGGGTGCCGCGCGCGACAATCGCCAGCGTAGCCGTTATCATGACGAGAGTAGCTGACATGGCTGCTATCCAGCGCTGCCGGGGGAGTGAGAGCCACGCGGGCGGGCGCCGAAGCAGGGGCTTGAAGTCGAATCACGCGCATCCGGCGGATGCGGACACTTGGGGAAGGGAGTCGTATCATGAACAGGCCATATCAGCCAGACGGTCAACTTGAGAAGCGCTTGGCCGACAAGCTGCTGGACGTTTTCATCCGGGCCGGCCTGATTCTAGCTCTGGTGATGTTGTGCTACCGGATATTCTCGCCTTTCCTGGGCTTGATGATGTGGGCGCTGATCCTGGCGATCACCCTCTATCCGCTCCAGCAAAAGTTGGCCAGCCGCCTGGGTGGCAGGCAGGGCCGGGCGGCTACGCTGTTGGTCCTGGCCGGAATCGCCGTGATCGTCGTGCCGACCACCCTGCTGGCGAGCTCAATGGGCGATTCGATCCACGACTTGATTGCCAGCATGAAGAGCAATACCTTTCAGGTGCCGGCGCCTCCCGCGACCGTGGCCAACTGGCCGGTGGTCGGCAAGAGGCTCGATGCAGTCTGGTCGATGGCGCACAGCGATCTGCCGGCACTGATCCAGACCCTGCAGCCCAAGATCGGCACCTTGGCCAGACAGGCCTTGGCGATGGTCGCCAACATCGGCGGCGAACTGCTGCAGTTCCTGTTCTCGTTCATCATCGCTGGCGTGATCATGGCTTTCGGCGAATCGGGGGCGCGCAGTGCCCGGGCCATTTTCTGCCGTATTGCCGGCCCGCTGCGCGGTCAGGAATTCACCAATCTCTCGACCTCGACGGTTCGTGCCGTCGCCATGGGGGTCATCGGGGTGGCCTTCATCCAGGCGATCATCGTCGGTCTGGCCTTGCTGGTCGCCGGTATCCCGTGGGCCGGGGTATTGTCTCTGGTCATGCTGTTGCTGGGCATCGCGCAAGTTCCCGCACTGCTGGTGACCCTGCCGGCGATCGCCTATATCTGGACGGTGGGCGACTACGGCACGGTTGCCGCAGCGAGCTACAGTGCCTTGTTGGTCGTCGCCGGAATGGCCGACAACGTCCTGAAGCCGCTGATGCTCGGTCGCGGGGTCGATGCGCCGATGCCGGTGGTGCTGCTCGGCGCACTCGGCGGCATGGCCGCCACCGGCATCCTGGGAATGTTTGTTGGCGCGACCCTGCTGGCGCTGGGCTACCAGATCTTCATGGGCTGGGTCGCAGCCAGCGACGAATTGGGTGGCGTCGCCGTCGGCGAAGGGTCGGCTGGGGTCGCCGCCGGTGACCGTTTGGGGCCGGAGCCGGCTCAAGACGGTGCGCCACCCGCTGCCTGAGGCCACGCAGGGGTGTCGGTGAGTCGAACAGTCGCGCCTGCCCTGGCCGGGCTGCTCCTGCTCGGCGCCTGTACCACGGTGGGCCCCGACTTCAAGCGGCCGGCAACGCCTTCCTGGCTGGCGGACTGGTCAGGCGGGTCGCTCGCCTCGCTGGCCGCAGAGCAGCGCGAAAGTGAACAGTCGCAGGCAGCGAACGACGAGTGGTGGCGCGCCTTCAACGATCCGGCGCTCGACCGCCTGATCGCCGAAGCGCAACGCCTGAATCCCGACGTGCGGACCGCCGGGATGCGCATTCTGGAGGCGCGCGCCAAGCTGGCGATTGCCGGTAGCACGCTCTACCCGCAGCTTCAGCAGCTTACGGGCGAAGCCTTGCGCGTTGGTCAGCGACAAGACGGGGGGCCGGATAACACGTTCACGAGCTATGGGGCCGGACTCGGTATCGGCTGGGAGCTCGACTTCTGGGGCAAGTTCCGGCGCAGCATGGAAGCGGCAGATGCCGGCTATTTCGCCAGTATCGCGCAATACGATCAGCTGCAGGTGTTGATGGCCGCGCAGGTCGCCACGCTGTACTCTTCGATCCGCACCCTTGAGTTGCGCCTGCTGATCGCCCACGAGAACGCCGCCATACAGCAGCGCAGCCTGGAAATCACCGAGCGGCTTTTCAAGAGCGGCAATGACACCGAACTCGATGTGCAGCAGGCGCGCAGCCAGTACCTCGGCACCCTGGCGACTATTCCCCAGCTCGACGGCGCTCTGCGTCAGACCCAGAACGCCTTGAGCGTGTTGCTGGCCAGGGCCCCTGGGCCGCTGCCCGAAATGGCCGGCGGCAGGGACCAGATCCCGCAGGCCGATCTGGCGGTGATCGTCGACCTCCCCGCCAGTTTGCTGCGCCGTCGCCCGGACGTCAGGGCGGCGGAAATGCAACTCGCCGCTCAGTCGGCGCTGATCGGCGTCAGCCAGGCCGACCTCTATCCATCGATCTCCTTGCTGGGGTCGCTGGGCCTGTCGTCCACCTCGCTGGCGGGGTCGACCACCAGGCTCGACTGGGTTGTCGGGCCCAGTCTGGTGTGGAACGTTTTCGACCATGGCCGGCTGACCAACCAGGTGCTGGTGGAGGATGCACGCTTCCAGCAGCTCTTCGAGCAGTATCAGGGGGTGGTCTTGCAGGCGGCTCGCGAGGTCGATGACGCGGCGGTCGGCTTTGCCAGCAGCAGGGCGCAGACGCCGCTGCTGACGCAAGCGGTGCAGGCGGCGCGGCGCTCGCTGGACATCGCCAACACCCAGTACCGGGAAGGCTTGACCGACTTCCAGCGGGTGCTCGACTCGCAGCGAACGCTGTTCAGCCAACAGGAGCGCCGCGTCAGCAATCTCGGCGACGTGACGCAGAGCCTGATCGCTCTCTACAAGGCGATGGGTGGCGGCTGGCAACAGGGGCGCGGCCGTCCGGTGCTCGACGCCGACACGCGCGAAACGATGGGCGAGCGCAGTGCCTGGAAGGAGATGCTGCTGGAGCCGCTGCCGCCGCCGGGACGTCATCGACAACTGGATGAAGCCACAACGGGAGCGCCATGAGCCAGGAAGCAGTACAGCCGGACGAGGCGCCAGCTTCTATCGCGCCCGAGCAGTCGACCGTGATGCCAGGCAAAGGAACGCGGATCGGGTCGATCGTCGTCCTGACCTTGATCGTTGGCAGTCTGCTCTGGTACTTTGCCGCCGATCGCCTGACCCCCTACACCTCGCAGGCCAGGGTGCAGGCCTTTGTCGTGCCGGTCGCCGCGGAGGTGGCGGGCAAGGTGCTGAAGGTGCATGTGCGTAACAACGAAGACGTGCAGCGCGGGATGCCGCTGTTCGACATCGATCCGGGCCAGTACCAGATCGCGCTGCAACGGGCGCGCTCGGACTACGAGTCGGTGCGCCGTTCGGTCAATGCGGCGGTGGCGGCGGTAGCGACGGCGCGGGCGTCGTTGCAGGCGGCGCAGGCCAATCATCGCAAGGCCGACACCGATGCGACGAGGCAGGAGCATCTGTATGCGGAAGACCCCGGCGCGATCTCGGTGCGCCGCCTGGAGGGTGCGCAGGCGACCAGGGTGCAGGCGCGCAGTCAGGAAAAGGCCGCCGAGGCCGAGCTGACCCGGGCGCAGGAAGCCGCGGGCGAAAGCGGTGACGACAACGCGCAGCTGCGCAGCGCGCGCGCGGCAATCGAGAAGGCCGAACTCGACCTGCTGCGGACCCGGGTGCTTGCCCCGGCCAACGGTCGGGTGACCGACCTGCGTACCGATGTCGGCTATTTCGCCCAGGCGGGCGCGCCGGCGATGACCCTGATCGCCATGCACGACCTGTGGATCAGCGCCGAGATGACCGAGAACAACCTCGGCCACATCGAGCGCGGCGATGCGGTGGCGATCGTCCTCGACTTCATGCCGGGCGAAGTGCTGCAGGGCCGGGTGCGCAGCGTCGGCAGCGGCGTCAGCTCGGGCCAGCCGGCACAGCCCGGGACGCTGCCGACGATCCAGAACAGCCGCGACTGGCTGCGCCAGGCACAGCGCTTTCCGGTGGCGGTCGAGTTCGACGCCTCGGAACTGGAGCGCCTGCGTAAGGTCCGCGTGGGTGGGCAGGCTGGCGTGCTCGTCTATACCGGTGAAAATCCGCTGATGAATGCACTCGGCGCCGCCTACATCCGGTTGATGAGCCTTCTTTCGTACCTCTACTGAGTCGCCAGGGATGGAGCAGGCCGACAAGGCGGTGTTGCGGCTGGCGATCGGACTGGCTCTGGCGGTTCTGGTCGCCTACGGTCTGGCATTGCCGATGCCCTTCGTGGCCTGTCTGATGGCGGTGATGGTGCTGTGCAAGCCCGGGCCCCCAATCCCGATGTTCAAGGGCGCGGCGATCGCCCTGCTGCTCGCCGTGCTGGTGCTTGCCGGCGTGGTGATGGTGCCCCTGCTGGAGCATTACGCGCTGAGCGGCGTGCTCCTGACCGGTGCGGCGCTTTACGGACTGTTCTTCTTCGGCATCCGCACCGCCAACCCCTTGACCCTGATCCTGGTGGTTTCCTTCACCCTGATCCCGGTGGCTGGAGTGGCGGATCAGGCGCTGGTCTCGGTGCTCAGCGTCGCGGTGAGCGTGGGAGTTCTGTTGGGGATCGTGGTCAGCGGCGTTTCGCACGCCTTCTTTCCCGACCCGCCAGCGCCGCTTGGCGAGCGGCAGGGGCCGCCGCCG
>DPSD01000693.1:0-2699 GCA_003538495.1 Accumulibacter sp. | reverse complement strand
GGCGACGGTGATCGTCGTGCCGGTGTTCGTGCTGGCCTTGAGCGACCCGTCGTTTTACCTGGCAGCGATCATGAAAACGGTGGCGCTGGGTCAGCAGGCAGGTTCCGCCAAAGCACGTTCAGCAGGGCGCGAATTGGTCGGGTCGACCTTGATGGGGGCGTGGATGGCGTTGCTGGTCTGGTTCGGCCTGTCGCTGTGGCCGAATCTGTGGATATTGATGCTGTGGATGAGCGGCGCCGCCCTGTGGAGCGGAGCACGGATCTTTGGCCTCAAGGCCAGTGCCTTCCCGCCGTCGTTCTGGACCAATGCGTTGCTGACCCTGTTGATTCTGCTCGGGCCGGCCATTGAGGACAGCGCCAACGGCAAGGACGTTCTGGCAGCTTCCGCGATCCGTGTCGTGCTGTACGTAGGCGTATCTCTGTACGCCTGGGCAACAGTCTGGGTGCTGGAACGTTGGCGCGCCTCGCGACCGCGAGCCTTGTTTTTCGAACGCAGCTGAACTCGGAGGGGGCATGACCTTCATGAATCTGGCAGTCGGGTTGCCGACGATGTTGCTTTGCCTGGTTCTTCAGGCATCGGTGACCTTCTGGAGCGTTCGGTACTATATGCGGCAGTCTGCTCGCCGACTGTCCAGGCAGGGGATTCTGGCTGGAGTCCGGCCGCTGCTGGTGGTGATGATCATCATGATGGCCGGCAACTTCACGCAGATGGCGGTCTGGGGAGCCATCTTCGTCGGTCTGGGAGAGTTCGATGAGTTCTACCAGGCGGTCTACCATTCGGCGGTGAATTTCACCTCGCTGGGTTATGGCGACGTCGTAATGAGCCAGCAGTGGAAGCTGCTGGGCCCCCTGGAGGCAGCCAACGGGGTGCTGATGTTCGGGATTACCAGCGCAGCGCTGATGGCCGTCCTGCAGCACCTGATCAAGGCGCATCTGACGGCCGGTGACGAACACCATTGAGCGGTGCATTGCCGAGGTGCCGCCTGGTCCCCTCCCGTCCCCAGCGCAACGCAACGCGTCCTTCAAGCAAAGCGGCGGAGCCGGAACCAAACAGCTTACAAGGTGTGGTCGTAGCGAAAACGAGTGGTCGGAGGCGGCCATGACTGAAATGTTGGCGGATCGATATCGCGAACGGCTTGCGGGGATGACCAGCGTTCTTAACGCCAAGCCTATTCGGGTCCTTGACCACCATCGTGTTGCCGGACCACTGTGCGAGCGGATTCGTGCGGGCGGGCAAGCGGTTGCGGCCGCCCAAGGGGCGCGTCGATCATCCCGACCTGGTGCATGTCCTCTCTGCCATGGCTGCGTGCAAGGCGTACGAGCCCTGGCCCGACAAGCGCAGTCACCAGACTTTTCTGCGCCACACGTCGGGCAGGTGCCTGCCTAATCCCCAGACGTGCAAGGCCTGGAGCACGACCTTACCCGGTGCGCAAGACCACCTCGACCAGGTGTTCGCGATGATTGTCCACCAGAGGGATTTCGTCGTCGTTTCGTTCTTCGCCGTCAACCGTGACGGTCATCCGAGCGCGCGCATCGTGCTCGCCGACACGTTCCTGCGAAACAGCGATGTGATAAACGGTCTCCCGGTAGCGGTAGTGGATCTTGAATGCCGACCAGTTGGCGGGCAGGCACGGCGCGAGCTTCAGCCTGTCGCCGTCGAGCCTGAGGCCGAGAAGGGATTCGACGATCAGCCGGTACATCCAGCCGGCCGAGCCGGAGTACCAAGTCCATCCGCCACGCCCGGTGTGCGGCGCGAGCGCATAGACGTCGGCCGCCATGACGTAGGGTTCGACCTTGTAGGTGGCGATGTCCTGTGCCGATGTGGCATGGTTCACGGGGTTGATCATGGCCGTGAGTTCCCATGCGCGCCGAGCGTCGCCCAGGGCGGCGAAGGCCATCGCTGCCCAGACCGCACCGTGCGTGTATTGCCCGCCGTTCTCCCGCACGCCCGGCACGTAGCCGCGAATGTAGCCGGGGTCGAGATTCGATTTGTCGAAGGGCGGATCGAGCAGCTGGACGAGAGCGTGCTCGCGGCGCACCAGCCGCTGGTCCACCGCCTGCATGGCCATTCGCGCGCGCAGCGGGTCGCCCGCCCGCGAGAGCACGGACCAACTCTGCGAGATTGAATCCAGCTGGCACTCGGCGCTGCTTGCCGAACCGAGCGGCGTGCCGTCGTCGAAGTAGCCGCGTCGGTACCACTGGCCGTCCCAGCCATGGCGCTCGAGGTCCCGGCGCAGCCGCGCGGCCTCCGCCTCGCAGCGCCCGGCGAAGGCCGCGTCGCCCCGCCCACGCGCCAGGGCGCTGAATTGCCCGAGAACGTCACAAAGGAAAAAGCCCAGCCAGACGCTCTCGCCCTTGCCGCCGATCCCGACCAGGTTCATGCCGTCATTCCAGTCGCCCGAGCCGATCAGCGGCAGGCCGTGCTCGCCGAAGCGCAGACCGTGCAGGATGGCGCGCACGCAGTGCTCGTACAGGCTGGCCGTCTCGGCGGAGCGCCCGGGGAGGTCGTAGTAGGAATCGTCCCCCGCGTTTACCGGGCGGCCTTCCAGGAACTGCACCTGTTCATCCAGCACGCCGGTGTCGCCGCTGCTGATCACGTAGCGGCACACCGCCAGCGGCAACCACAGGTAGTCGTCCGAACAATGCGTGCGCACGCCACGGCCCGACGGTGGATGCCACCAGTGCTGGACATCTCCCTCC
>DPSD01000697.1 GCA_003538495.1 Accumulibacter sp. | reverse complement strand
ACTTCGTCACGGCGATGATGGCTTTCTTCCTGCTGATGTGGCTGCTCGGCTCGACGGCCAGCGGTGACCTGAAAGGGATCGCCGATTACTTCCAGAACCCGCTGAAGATCGCCTCGCAAGGCGGTTCGGGGACCGGCGACAGTTCGAGTGTTCTGAAAGGCGGAGGCAAGGACCTGACACGCTCGGCCGGGCAGGTCAAGGGCGGTGATACCGAAGCCAGGAGCAAGACCGTCAACCTCAAGGAGACCAACGCCGAGGCGGCGCGCAAGGCGTTCGAAGAACGCGAGAAGGTGGTGCTTGGCGAGCTCAAGCAGAATATCGAGAAGCTGATTGAAAGCAACCCGGCGCTCAAGCAGTTCACGAGCCAGTTGTTGATCGATATCACCAGTGAGGGTTTGCGGATCCAGATCGTCGACGAGCAGAACCGGCCGATGTTCGATACCAGCAGTGCCGAACTGAAGCCGTATACACGAGTCATTCTGCACGAGATCGGCAAGGCGCTGAATGCCGTTCCGAACAAGTTGAGCCTGTCGGGACATACCGACGCGGCGCAATTCGGCGGCGGCGACAAGGGCTTCTCGAACTGGGAACTTTCCGCAAACCGCGCCAATGCTTCGCGGCGAGAGCTGATTATAGGAGGCATGGACGAACACAAGGTGCTGCGTGTCGTCGGCCTGGCGTCTACGGTGTTGTTCGACAAGAACGATCCGCTCAGCTCGATCAACCGCCGGATCAGCATCGTCGTTCTCAACAGGCGCGCCGAGGAGTCGTTGCTGCTGGAAGATGGCAAGGCGGATGCGGTCGAGGTCGGTGGCCAGGGAGTCGATGCGCAGGCGCTGGCGCCGACCCCGCCGACCGGCCGCAAGCCCTAGGGTGGCTTGCCGCGAGCCTTGGTGGGCGTATCAATGGTGCAGGAGGAATCGTCAAATGAAGCAGCGTGACTTCCATGGTGGCTTGCTGGCCCTTGCCCTGTTCATGGCAAGCACCGCCCTTGTTGGGGCACAGGAGTTGGCGATCAGCCAGGAAACCCGCTACGGGGCGCATCTCGGCGCCGACAAGTGGGTGGACTTTGTCGTCTATGCGCCGGCGGCAACGGGTGTCGACCTGTTGCTCTATCGGGACCCTCGCGCACGCACGCCGAAGCAGCGGGTGCCGATGATACGTTCGGGCGACGACTGGAAGGTCAGGGTTCGCGGTGCCGGTGTCGGCCATGGGCTGTTCTACATGTATGCGGCCAGCGGTCCACGCGAGGTCTCGCCGGAACGCCCCTACGGCGCGTTGTTCAATCCTGAGTATGTGCTTAACGATCCCTATGCGTTTCGCACCGAGAATGTCAAGTACGACGCATTTTTCGACGCCCTTCCATTCGCCGACATGCAAACCACGGTCTACGCCGGCGGAGGCAAGAGCGTCGTCTACGACCATTCGCGCGACCGCCTGCCCGGGCACGTGCGGATTGCACCCGAAGATCTGATCGTCTATGAACTGCACGTCCAGGACTACACGGCGACTCTCGATGGGCTGCCGGCGGACCGGCGCGGGACCTACCTTGGGCTCGCCCGCGGCGGTCTCAGAACGCCTGGTGGCCTGGCTGCCGGGATCGACCATCTGGTCGAACTGGGGATCAATGCGGTCGAACTGATGCCGGTCATGGAGTACGACGAACAGACCGGCAACGAAGCGGACCGCCTCAACCATTGGGGCTACATGACGACCAACTTCTTTGCTCCGGAAGCGCGTTACGCGTCTCGTCCGGGCCAGCAGGTGGTCGAACTCAAGCAGCTGGTCAGGGCCTTGCACCGGCGCGGCATCGCGGTGTTCATGGACGTGGTCTATAACCACACCGGCGAGCAGGGCCCCTGGGTCGCTGATGGCCGCCTGGCCGCCAAGTGCTTCAACCTGATGTGCCTGGCGGCCGACCGGGTGTACCGTGCGGCGCCGGACCAGGCTCATTTCATGAACAATACCGGTACCGGCAACGATCTGGATTTCACCGGTGGCCAGCGCTACAGCAAGCGGTTGGTCGGCGACTCGCTGGCGATGTGGCATCAGCTCTATGGCATCGACGGTTTCCGCTTCGACCTGGCGCGGATTCTTGCCGAGGGTTCGGCCGACGCCGCCGACTGGGTGGACAACGACCCGCGCTTTGCCGCCGCGCATCTGCACGCCGAGCCCTGGGATCTCGGTGGGCAGTGGTGGGACTTCATGGACAGCAACGGCTGGGACGCCGACAACAACCGCTGGGCCAAGTGGTTGGGCCGCTATCGCGACAAGGTCCGTCGTTTCTCGCAGTCCGGTCTGAAGGACCCGGCGGCCTTCAAGCAATTGATCGAAGGCCGTGGTTCGGTAAGCGACGGCGCTGGGGCCGCGGCGTCGAGCCGGCCCTGGCGATCGGTCAACCTGGTCGCCGTGCACGACGGCTACACACTGCGCGACTGCACCTGGTTCAACGATTCCGACGGCTCGCAGAACTGCTGGGACAGCAATCAGGATGAAGACCTGCGCCGCCAGCGTGAAAAGCTGCTGCTCGGTGTCCTGCTGACTTCGCAGGGGGTGCCGGTGATCCTGCAGGGCGACGAGTTCGGCCGCTCCAAGGCCGGTGCCGTTTCGCAGGAAGGCGCGCGAAACAGCTACAACTACGAGTCCAGCACCGGCAACCTGGCGGTGAATCGGGTGAACTGGATCGATTGGCGCCTCAAGGACGGCGACAACAGTGCGTCGCCGACGGGCCCACGCTATGGTACCGAGCTGTTCGAGTGGACTCGCGGGTTGATCAGCCTGCGCAAGCAGTGGAGTCATTTTCGCCGCAGCGACTTTGCGCGCTACGTGCAGGCGGCCACCGACGACCGCGCAGGGCCGATCAACGACGGCGGATTTACCTACGTGTGGGAAGGGCCGGCCAGTGGCGAGCCATCGCAGGTCGCCGTCATCTGGTGGGGCAAGACCGGCGAGCCGGACCTGATGGTGATTTACAACGAGCGTTGGGAGCCGTTCGCCGTCGACAATCTGCGTGACTGGTCACGCGGTAACTGGAAGATTCTGGCGCGTTCCTGGCTGGGCCGTGGTCAGGACCTGTGTCGATCGGACAGGTGGCAGAAGGCTTGCCCGGATGCCGGCGATGCGGTCAGCGTCGCTGGTCGTTCGATGGCCATCCTGATCAGCGACAACAACTGACCGCAGGGCGGCTGGCGAGTTGCCCAGTACTGGTGGGGCTGCTCGCCCTTCTCGTCGCGCGCAGTCGCTCAGCCCTGCGGCATGGTGTCGGCGAAGGCAGGGCGGCTCATCAGCTTGCCGTACAGGCGCGCCAGGTTGGGATGTTTTTCCTGCCAGGCGATTTCGGGAAAGCGGAAAACAAGATAGCCCAGAGCGCAGCCGACAGCGACATCGGCGAGCGAGAAATGCGTCCCCATGCACCAGTTGCCGTCGCCCAGTTCGCCCGACATGAACTCCAGGCTGCGGTCGATCTTCTCTATCTGGCGGCCGATCCAGTCGGTCCCCTGTTGTGCGGCGGGGCGCTTCCTTTCGAGGAAGGTCAGTGCGGCTGCGTCGCAGACGCCGTCGGCCAGCGCCTCCCAGCGCTTGATTTCCATACGCTCGCGATTCGGGCCAGGCATCAGCTTGTTGTTGGGGGCCACGTTGTCCAGGTATTCGACAATCACCCGCGAGTCGAACAGAGCGGTATTGTCGTCAAGAACCAGAACCGGGATCTTGCCCAGCGGATTGATGTTGGACACCTGCGTTTCCGGCGTCCATGGCGAGTCTACTTCGAACTCGTAATCGATTTTCTTCTCGGCGAGAACTACACGCGCCTTGCGAACGTAGGGACTGGTCAGTGATC
>DPSD01000698.1:2818-4654 GCA_003538495.1 Accumulibacter sp. | reverse complement strand
AGATTAACCTCCGGAGGGCTCACATGATGAGCCCTCCGGGCGAGCGGCTGAAGAATGGCGCTAATCAGGTGCCGTCTTGCGCACACCCTTTAAGTTTGACCGCTCCCGCCGCCATCAGGGTGGCGACGTTGTCGGTCAGCAGATCGTCGAGCGCCTCGCCCTGGCGGCTGCGAAAATCGCACAAGGTGTGGTAATTGACTTGCACGCCACCACAAATCCACCGGTACGCATCATGGGACTCGGTCAGACGGGCCACGGCCCGCCCACAGCCCACACCCTCCAGCGTCGCGTAAAGCCATAGGGCATACAGAATTTCAGGAGCAATCGCCGCCCGTCCCACGCCACCCTCAGTCACTTTGATCCCGGCGTACAGTCCTTCCAGATCTTGTCGCTCGACGTAACCCCATACCAACCGTGCCCGATGTCCAGGCGGAAGCCGTGACTCCAGCTCGCTGGCACGCCATTCGAGCTGCGTGCGGTTCGGCATCAAGACTCGTGCCAACGCCTTCGGTAGCGCTGCCTTCTCAGCTTCTGGCCCATTTACGTCCAACGGGGGCATCGCATCGTCAGGGAACAGGGCCTGGGTCGCGGACATGGTCGTCACCTGGAGGCTTGAAATGACCCCGTCATTATAGCCCGGGCGCGTGGCTTGGCGGTGGAGAGCGGGGAATATTTTCACAGGCTCTCAGTTCCGGCCGGCCTTGCGCAATGCTTCGCGAATTCTTGGCACTGCCGCCTGCGCAGATCTTTCACCTTCGAGGATCGCGTCGTGGCGCGCCTGAAACTCGGTCGATCCGACGGCGCCGACCTGCGGGCGAATTACCACGTCGGCTTCCTTGAGCTCGTAGCGAGCGAGGCTCTGGCCCATGATGGTGAAGGTCTGCATCAGGATGTCGAAGGTGCTGCGGACCGGCTGGTTGCCGGGAACCGCCGAGATGTCGACCGCGATGACTACGTCGGCGCCCATCTGCCGAGCCGCCTGGACCGGGATCAGGCTGCTCAGACCGCCATCGACGTATTCCCGGCCGCCGATCCGAACCGGCTGGAAGACCCCGGGCACGGTCGCTGAAGCGCGTACCGCCATGCCGGTGTTGCCGGTTCGAAAGACGATGCTCTCACCGCTGCGAAGGTCGGTGGCGACTGCTCCGAAAGGCTTCTTCAGAGCCTCCAGCGGCCGCTGGCCGACGGCTTCGTTGACGAACTGCTGCAGCGATTCTCCCTTTAGCACGCCCCGATCAGGGAGGGACCAGTCGCTGATCTTGGTTTCGTCGAGTCGGTGCGCGAGCTTCTGCAGCTGAAAGCCGCTGTTGCCGGCGGCGTAGAGCGCGCCGACCACCGCGCCAGCGCTGGTGCCGACAATGATGTCGGGGAAAATGCCTTGGCTTTCGAGCGTCTTGATCACGCCGACGTGTGCAAAACCTCTCGCCGCCCCGCCGCCCAAGGCGAGTGCCAGCTTGACCGGTTTGGCGGCCTGCGCCGGCTGGACGGGCTGGCCGACCAGCGGTGGCGGCGTGCTCGCACACCCGCTTACGGCGGCAAGCGTGGCAAGGGCAGCAATGAGGAGCAGTTGACGCATGGTTTTCCTTTCTTCGGACTAGCGCTTCCAGTATTGGCGCTGCCGCGCCGTGTCCGGGGAGACGGGCGGCAAATCTGTAACAAGGCTGTGCCCACCAACCTGATTGAGTCAGCGGGATCGGCCATGGTACGACTTCAGGTCAAACGTCGCCATCCGCTTGTCGGATGCGGGTGTCGGGATTTCTTACACCGGATCTGGCTGGCTGGACCCTGCCTTGCGAGGCGACGCGCTCTTCGTCGAACCTGCACCGCAAGGAAGTG
>DPSD01000698.1:2113-2584 GCA_003538495.1 Accumulibacter sp. | reverse complement strand
GAACCTGCACCGCAAGGAAGTGGGATGACCACGCAAAAGTTAGGGCCAAAGCACGGCCTGATGTGGGAAGTGCCGCACTGAGCCTTCGGCCAGGGTCACGGCGTGGTGTCGGCTTTCTTTACACATTACCTGCCGCATCTGCTCGCGAGGGGCTGGCTGCCGGCGCTGCCGAAAGTAACTACTGCATTTATAGGGTTTTTTTCATACCTACTTCATTGGCATGGTTAATGCTTGGTGCTCGGTGGAACAACCACCTTTTACTTGAGCGTAAATCGGCCGGGACGTTTTGCCGGGTTGTTCCCAGGTGCGTTTAATTTGACCATCTTCAAGAGGAGTCAATCGTCATGAAACCGATGCAGAAGCTCACGGCGCTCGCGGCTGTGAGTATCGCCACCCTGTCCACAGGCAGTGCCATGGCTTCCACGGAAGCACAGAAGCAGGCAGCCATCGACAGCGGCTTGGCCCGGGTGG
>DPSD01000698.1:0-1882 GCA_003538495.1 Accumulibacter sp. | reverse complement strand
CAGCCAGCGACAGCGGCTTGGCCTGGTTGGCCAGCAACCAGGCGGCCAATGGAAGCTGGTGTCAGTCCGGTTATTGCGCCGCCGACACCGCGGCGGCGCTACTGGCCTTTACCGAGCAGAGCTACAAGCCGGTAGGCTGGAATGGCCAGAACTATTCGACGAACGTGACCCAGGCCCTCGGCTTTCTTCTCCAGGACGCCGGCACGGTGTCGATCTCCAACAACCGCGGCGACGGAAAGAACGCCAACGTCAGTGGCAGCGGCATCGGCTATATCTGGGGTGGTGGCGAGGCGACCTACGTCACCGGACTGGTACTGCCGGCCCTGTCGCGTGTAACGGCGGGAGTCAATGGCATCACGCCCAGCACCGTGATCAGCAGCAGNNCCCCCCGTCCCCCCCCCCCCCGCCCCCCGGCACCAGCGCACCCGCCGACAGGCCCACCAGCAGCAAAGGCACTCCCATGCCCAGTGCCAGCACGAACAGCGCGACGCCACCCAGCGTCGTGTTGCCGGTCTGCGCGATGAAGGCGAGCGCGGCGGCGAGCGGCGGCGCCACGCAGGGGCCGACGATCACGGCCGACAGCGCGCCCATGACGAAGACGCCGACGAAGTTGCCGCCCTTCATCTTGTTGGAGGCGTCGGAGAACTTGCTCTGGATGAAGCTCGGCAGCTGGAGTTCGAAGAAGCCGAACATCGACAGCGCCAGCAGCACGAAGGCGCTGGCGTTGGTCCAGTGCGCGGCACGCTCGAAAGGCGTGAAGCGCTCGTTGACGGGCGGGCCGTCGGCATGGTGGCCCCCCAGCGGGCCGCGCCGCCAGTAGAACAGGGCCAGCGCCAGCACCGTGATCAGCAGCAGCAACGCCGCGGTAAACGGCAAGACCTACGCCCAAGTTATACAGGACACGGTGGACATGTTCGCTAACGGTCAATCCAACGTCAACAGCGCGGCGGCTGCCGGAAACCCGGGTTTTCGTGGCGGGTGGCGGTACACCCCTTCAACCGGACAATCGGACGGGTCCACGGCTCAGTGGCCGGCGATTGGCATGTTGTTTGCGGAGCAGGTTCCCGGGGTCAGCGTACCGCTGTTCGTCAAGGATGAATTGCGGTACTGGATCGACTATATCCAGTGCAGCAGCAATGGCGGTTCGGGTTACGATTCCCCATGTGGCGGCGGCGCTCCGGTCAGCGAGTCGAAGACTGGCGGTTTGCTGGTCGAAATGGCCTTCACCGGTTACAACGGCAGTAGTAGCGGCGCAGCGGACCTCAGCGACAAGGTCGGCGCCCTGGCATACCTGGATGCCAACTGGCAAAATGGCCCTAACGGCTGGAATGGCAACATGGGTCAACCGTACGCGATGTGGTCGGTCTACAAGGGACTGGAATCTACCATCGGCCTGACCGGTTCTCAAATTACCAATTTCTTCTACACCGGCGCCAATCAGATAAAGGACGATCCCAACGATATCTGGAACTGGTGGGAGGATTACAGCCAGTACCTGGTAAACAGCCAGAACGCAGGCGATGGCAGTTGGCCGGGATACTACTATTGGCCGCAGGATCTGGCGACCGCCTGGAACATCAATATCCTCAATGCCACGCAGGTCGGGCCCGGTCCTGACCCGAACCCGACTCCCGAGCCGGCGACGCTGTCTTTGTTGGGCTTGGCTCTGATTGG
Source organism: Accumulibacter sp. (assembly GCA_003538495.1). Next base: position 208 of record DPSD01000698.1, on the reverse strand, counting down.
GCTGGCAGGGAGCTTGCGCCGCAAGACCGCCTGACGGCCAACTGTTGAGCGGACACGAGCAGCTCCGGTCCCGGAGCTGCTTGCCGCTTTCTCGACCGGCCGCTCAGCCAGCACCGCAAGCTGTTCCGCCGGAGGGGTGAAACCGGGCGAGACGCAACGGCTCGTTGGTGTTTTCCACCCGCGTTCGGAGACGGCCCGCGCCTTCAGA
>DPSD01000699.1:3746-5036 GCA_003538495.1 Accumulibacter sp. | reverse complement strand
GTCATGCGTCAGGGCTGGCCGGAGCCCGATGCGCTTGCGAGCACTGCTTGCGACGCGCTATAGTTGCGGCGCGAATGGGAGAGCGCGGCAGAGCCGCCGCCGAAGGCGCAATCCACCCGGAAACGCTCAGGCAAAAGGACCGTTCGTGCAATGAACTCTGGAGAGCGGCGCTCGCTTCCGGCGAAGCGCCCACCGATGGGGCAACGCGGCTGCGATTCACCTGGCGGCCCGAAAATCTCTCAGGTACATGGACAGGGGGGTGAACTCGCTACGGGTTCGCCCCTTTTTCGTTTCTGGAATCCGCCTCAACAAAGTCTCCCAAGGAATTGACACCATGCAGAAAACGGTCCTCAACGACTGCCATCGCCGAAGCGGCGCACGAATGGTCGATTTCGGTGCCTGGGAGATGCCCCTCCATTATGGTTCGCAGATCGAGGAGCACCACGCGGTGCGCCGCGACGCCGGCATGTTCGACGTTTCGCACATGTGCGCGGTCGATATCGAGGGCGACGACGCGGCGGCGTTCCTGCGTCGCCTGATCGCCAACAACATCGACAAGCTGAAGGTCTCCGGCAAGGCGCTGTACAGCGCGATGCTCAACGAAGACGGCGGCGTGATCGACGACCTGATCGTTTATTTCTTCGACGACCGCAACTACCGGATGGTGATCAACGCCGGCACCGCCGAGAAGGATCTGGCGTGGATGGGCGCCCGCCTCGACGACTGGCAGCTGGCGGTGACCCTCACCGCGCGTCGCCAGGGTGCCGGTGCGCTGGCGATGATTGCCGTGCAGGGACCGAACGCCCGCCAGAAGGTCTGGGACGCGCTGCCCGGCTGCCGAGCGGCGTGCGAACCGCTGAAGCCGTTCTTCGCCGCGGTCAGCGGCGAGCTGTTGATTGCCCGCACCGGCTATACCGGTGAAGACGGTTACGAGATCGCCCTGCCCGCCGACCAGGCCGACGGCCTGTGGCAGGCGCTCGCCGCCGCCGGCGTGCGGCCCTGCGGCCTCGGAGCGCGTGACACGCTGCGACTCGAAGCCGGGATGAATCTCTACGGCCAGGACATGGACGAAACCGTCTCGCCACTCGACGCCGGCCTGGCATGGACCGTCGACCTGCTCGCGCCGCGCGACTTCGTCGGCAAGACGGCCCTTCTTGCCAAGCCCCGGCGCCACCAGTTTCTCGGCCTGGTGCTGCGCGACCGTGGCGTGCTGCGCGCCCACCAGCGGGTGATCAGCAGTCACGGCGACGGTGAAATCACCAGCGGCAGCTTCTCGCCGACGATGCAGCA
>DPSD01000699.1:0-3470 GCA_003538495.1 Accumulibacter sp. | reverse complement strand
GACGGTGAAATCACCAGCGGCAGCTTCTCGCCGACGATGCAGCAGGCGATCGCCCTGGCCCGCCTGCCGCTCGCCGTGGCGATCGGCGATAGCGTCGAAGTCGCGATCCGCGACAAGCTTCTCGCCGCCAGGGTCGTCAAGCCATGCTTTGTGAGAAACGGCAATATTCTCGTTTAGTTTCATTTATCAAGACACAAAACTTCACCTTACTTCCCAGGAGAACAGATGAACATTCCCGCCGACCTCAAGTACACCCGGAGTCACGAATGGATCCGGGCCGAAACCGACGGCACGATCAGCGTCGGCATTACCGACCATGCGCAGGAACTGCTCGGCGACCTCGTTTTCGTGGAACTGCCAGCGCTCGGAGCCGAACTCGCCGCCGAGCAGGAGGCAGCGGTCGTTGAATCGGTCAAGGCTGCTTCGGACGTTTACGCGCCGGTTGCGGGCAGCGTCGTCGAGGTCAACCAGGCCGCCGCCGACGCTCCGGAAGTGGTCAACCAGGACGCCTACGCGGCGTGGCTGTTCAGGCTCAGGCCGGCTGCCGCCGCCGACCTCGACGCGCTGCTCGACGCCGCCGCTTACCAGCAACTCGTAGACGCGGCTTAGGCCGAGCGAAACGCAGCACCACCGCACCACCACCGGATGACGCCATGGATGCCATGCCCCCCTCCCCGACCCTCGCCGAACTCGAACAGCGCGACGATTTCCTGCAGCGCCACATCGGTCCCGACGCCAGGGAAGTGGCCGCGATGCTGGCCAGCATCGGCGCTGCCAGCCTCGAACAACTGGTCGACCAGACGGTCCCGGCGGCGATTCGCCTGAGCGCGCCGCTGGCGCTCGCCGAGCCGCGCCCGGAAAAGGAAGCACTCGAGGCGCTGCGCGAAATGGCCAGCCGCAACGTCGTGCAACACTCGTTGATCGGCATGGGCTATGCGGACACGCTGACACCGGCGGTGGTGCTGCGCAACGTCCTCGAGAACCCCGGCTGGTATACCGCCTACACGCCTTACCAGGCCGAAATCGCCCAGGGTCGCCTGGAGGCCCTGCTCAACTACCAGCAGATGGTCATCGACCTGACCGGCCTCGAACTGGCCAATGCCTCCCTGCTCGACGAAGCGACCGCTGCGGCCGAGGCGATGACCATGGCCCGGCGGCTGAGCAAGTCGAAGTCGAACCGGTTTTTCGTCGACGCCGCCTGCTTCCCGCAAACCATCGACGTGATCAGGACGCGGGCCGCCTTCTTCGGCTTCGAACTGGTCTTCGACTCACCCGAGGTGGCCGCCCAGCAGGAGGTCTTCGGGGCGCTGTTCCAGTACCCGAATGACCGGGGTGAAGTCGGCGACCTCAGCGGCGCGATCGCTGCCGTCAAGTCGCGCGGCGGCATCGTCGCCGTCGCCGCCGACCTGCTGGCGCTGGTCCTGCTCCGCTCGCCAGGCGAGATGGGCGCCGACATCGCGCTCGGATCGTCGCAGCGCTTCGGCGTTCCGCTCGGCTTCGGCGGTCCGCACGCGGCTTTCTTTGCCACCCGCGACGAGCACAAGCGCTCGGTGCCCGGCCGGATCATCGGCGTGTCGGTCGACAGCCGCGGCAACAAGGCGCTGCGCATGGCGCTGCAAACCCGCGAACAGCACATCCGGCGCGAAAAGGCAAACTCCAACATCTGCACCTCGCAGGTCCTGCTGGCCAACATTGCCGGCATGTACGCCGTCTATCACGGTCCACACGGGCTGCGCAGCATTGCCCAACGGGTCCACCGGCTGGCCGCGATCCTGGCCGAAAGCCTGCGCCGGGCCGGGATCAACGTGTTGACCCGGCGCTTCTTCGACACCGTGCATGTCGACCTCGGCGGGCGTGCGCTGAGCGCCTACAAGGAGGCCCTCGAAGCGGGCTACAACCTTCGCCAGGTCTCGCCGGGTGTCCTTGGCGTGGCGGTGAACGAGAAGACCTCGGCGGCGGACATCGGCCTGCTGATCAAGCTGCTGGCCGAGATCAGCATCGACCTCGAGCCGATCGACGAGCTGCTGCGGCACGCCGACGCCAGCCTGCCACCGGCATTGCTGCGCCGGGACGCGATCCTCCGACATCCGGTGTTCAACACCCACCACACCGAACACGAGATGCTGCGCTACCTGAAGAAGCTGCAGAACAAGGACCTGGCGCTCGACCACTCGATGATCGCGCTCGGCTCGTGCACCATGAAGCTCAACGCGACCAGCGAGATGATCCCGATCAGCTGGCCGCAGTTCGCCGACATCCACCCTTTCGCGCCGATCGAACAGGCGCAGGGTTACCTGCAGATGATCGGCGAACTCGAGCAGTGGCTCAAGGCGATCACCGGTTTCGACGCCATCTGCATGCAGCCGAATTCCGGCGCACAGGGCGAATACGCCGGCCTGGTGGCGATCGCCCGCTACCACGCCAGCCGCGGCGAAGGGCAGCGTACGGTCTGCCTGATCCCGCGTTCGGCGCACGGCACCAACCCGGCGACCGCGCAGATGTGCGGAATGCGGGTGGTGGTGGTCAACTGCGACGATTCGGGCAACATCGACCTCGCCGACCTGACCGCCAAGGCCGCTGAGCACGCCGCCAACCTGGCCTGCCTGATGATCACCTACCCGTCGACGCACGGCGTCTTCGAGGAAGCGGTCAAGGAAATCTGCTCCATCGTGCACGCCAACGGCGGCCAGGTGTACATGGACGGCGCCAACCTCAACGCCCAGCTCGGGCTGACCTCACCGGCGCTGATCGGAGCCGACGTCAGTCACATGAATCTGCACAAGACCTTCTGCATCCCGCACGGCGGCGGCGGTCCGGGGATGGGGCCGATCGGCCTCAAGGCGCATCTCGCGCCATTCATGGCCAACCACAGCGTGCAGCCGGTCCACGGGCCGCATCCGGGTCAGGGTGCGGTCGCCGCGGCGCCGTGGGGTTCGGCGTCGATCCTGCCGATTTCGTGGATGTACATCGCGATGATGGGCGGCAGCGGCCTGACGCGCGCGACGCAGGTGGCGATCCTCAACGCCAACTACGTCGCCAGGCAGCTGCAGGAGCACTACCCGGTGCTGTATACCGGCAGCAATGGCCGGGTGGCGCACGAATGCATCCTCGACATCCGGCCGCTCAAGGCGAAAACCGGCGTCTCCGAGACCGACATCGCCAAGCGGCTGATGGATTACGGCTTTCACGCGCCGACGGTGAGCTTCCCGGTCGCCGGGACGATGATGGTCGAGCCGACCGAGTCGGAATCGCAAGCCGAACTCGACCGTTTCATTGCCGCGATGGTCAGTATCCGCGAAGAAGTCCGACAGATCGAAAGCGGTCGCTGGCCGGCCGACGACAACCCCTTGAAGAACGCGCCGCATACGCAGGCCGACATCGTCGACGACCACTGGCACCGACCGTACAGCCGCCAGGAAGCGGTGCTGCCGCTGCCCTGGGTCGCCGACAACAAGTTCTGGCCGAGCGTC
>DPSD01000245.1 GCA_003538495.1 Accumulibacter sp. | reverse complement strand
GTGGCCGATCGACATCCTGATCACGCTGGTCTGGGTTGGCTACGCGGTGGTTTTCTTCGGCACCATAGCCAAACGCAAGGTGACCCATATCTACGTCGCCAACTGGTTCTACGGCGGCTTCATCCTGGCCGTGGCGCTGCTGCATATTGTCAACAGCGCGGCCATCCCGGTGTCGCTCACCAAGTCCTACTCGGCGTACGCCGGGGTCCAGGATGCGATGGTCCAGTGGTGGTACGGCCACAACGCCGTCGGTTTCTTCCTCACCGCCGGCTTCCTCGGGATGATGTACTACTTCGTTCCGAAGCAGGCAGGACGTCCGGTGTACTCGTACCGCCTGTCGGTGGTGCACTTCTGGGCGCTGATCTTCACCTACATGTGGGCCGGTCCACACCACCTGCACTACACGGCGCTGCCCGACTGGACGCAGTCGGTCGGCATGCTGTTCTCGCTGATCCTGCTGGCGCCGTCGTGGGGCGGCATGATCAACGGCGTGATGACGCTGTCGGGGGCCTGGCACAAGCTGCGTGACGACCCGATCCTCAAGTTCCTGATCACCTCGCTGTCGTTCTACGGGATGTCGACCTTCGAGGGCCCGATGATGGCGATCAAGACGGTCAATGCGCTTTCGCACTACACCGACTGGACGGTCGGGCACGTGCACTCCGGCGCCCTCGGCTGGGTGGCGATGATCTCCATCGGCTCGATCTACTACCTGTTACCGCGCTTGTACGGGAAGCCCGAGATGTTCAGCGTCAAGCTGATCACGGTGCACTTCTGGGTGGCGACGATCGGCGTCGTACTGTACATCGCTTCGATGTGGATTGCCGGTGTCATGCAGGGGCTGATGTGGCGGGCGGTAAACGTCGACGGCACTCTGACCTACAGCTTCGTCGAGTCGGTCAAGGCCTCGTATCCGTTCTGGGCGATCCGCTTTGTCGGTGGCGTCCTTTTCCTGTCCGGGATGTTGATCATGGCTTACAACATGGCCAAGACGATGGCCGGCGGACGGGTTGTCGATGATGCGCTGGTCTTGCAGCCGGCTGCTCACCACGCCTGAAGGGAAAGAAAATGAAACTTACGCATGACGCAATCGAACGTAATGTCTGGCTGATGGTGGTGCTGACCCTGCTGGTGGTCAGCGTCGGTGGTCTGGTAGAAATCGTGCCGCTGTACTTCCAGAAATCGACCACCGAGCCGGTGGCCGGACTCAAGCCCTACGACCCGCTGCGCCTGACCGGGCGCGATGTCTATATCCGCGAGGGTTGCTTCCTCTGCCACTCGCAGATGATTCGTCCGTTCCGGGCTGAAACCGAGCGCTATGGGCATTATTCGGTCGCCGGCGAGTTCGTCTACGATCATCCCTTCCAGTGGGGTTCCAAGCGCACCGGTCCGGATCTGCATCGGGTTGGCGGGCGTTATTCCGACGAGTGGCACCGCGCGCACCTGATCAATCCGCGCGACGTGGTTCCCGAGTCGAACATGCCCGCTTTCGCTTTTCTCGAGGCGGCGCCGGCTGATGCGGCGCTGATCGAGACCAAGATGCGGGCCCTGCGCAAGGTCGGCGTCCCCTATACCGATGACGAAATCGCCGGGGCCAAAGTGCAGCTCGAAGGCAAGAGTGAACTCGACGCCCTGATCGCCTATCTGCAGGGAATGGGCACTGAACTGAAGAACGCCAGGTAAGCGCATGGACATCAACGAAATTCGGTCCATCGTGACGGTCGTTTCGCTGCTGACTTTCCTTGGCGTGGTCTGGTGGGCGTACGGCGTGAAAAGTAACAAGAAGCGCTTCGATGAAGCGGCGATGCTGCCCTTCACCGATGAGGAAGCGGATCGGTTCGAACTCGGCCTGGACGGCAACGGACAAAGGAAAGCATCATGAACGATTTTGTGAATCAGTTCTGGAACTGGTACGTCATTCTGCTGGTGCTGGTCAGCATCATCGCCTGTGGCGTGCTGCTCTGGTCGCAAAGCATCACCCCGCCTGCCGCTGGCCAGGCCGATACCACCGGTCACGTTTGGGACGAGACGCTCGAGGAGTACAACAACCCGCTGCCAAAGTGGTGGATGTGGCTGTTCCACATTACGGTCATCTTCTCGCTGGTCTACTGCGTTCTCTATCCGACGCTCGGCAGCTTTCAGGGCGTACTCGGCTGGTCGTCGGACGGACAGTACGCGAAGGAGGTCGCCAAAGCCGACGCCGAGACCAAGCCCCTGTACGACAAGTATCTGGCGATGGATCTGCCGACGCTGGCAGCCGACAAGGAGGGCGTTGAAACCGGCAAGCGGCTGTACCTGACGTACTGCATGCAGTGTCATGGCGCCGACGCGCGCGGATCGAAAGGCTTTCCGAACTTGGCCGACAGCGACTGGCAGTGGGGTGGCGAGCCGGCTCAGATCATCGAAACGATCAGCAACGGGCGGATGGGCGTAATGCCCGCGCACGCCCAGCTCGGCGCCGAAACGATCAAGGATCTCGCCAGCTATGTGCGCTCGCTGTCGGGTTTGCCGGCTGATTCGCTGCGCGTCGCCAAGGGCAAGGAAGCGTTCAACGCGGAGGGTTGCTCGGGTTGTCACGGGCCTGATGCGAAAGGCATGCAGGCCATTGGCGCGCTCAATCTGGCCGACAGCACCTGGCTTTACGGTGGCTCCGAAGCGACGATCATCGAGACGATTACCAAGGGCCGTAATAACCAGATGCCGGCCTGGCAGGAGTTTCTCGGCGAAGCCAAGGTACACGCACTGGCCGCCTACGTACTGAGTCTGGGGGCGAGTGGAGGCAGCAAGTAGTCTTCCCAAACCGGAAGAGCGGCCTCGGCCGCTCTTTTTTTGCGTCCGATGATCGCGCTGCGAGCAGCACAGGGTCGCCGCATCCCCGGTACGCTGCGTCGGCGGCAGCTATGGCTGGCGGCTGGTCAATGAGTCATAATGGCGTCCTTTCAGGAGACAACGATGAACAAGGCAGCAATTACTGAACCTGCAGGATTCGGGCGCACGATCGGCATCGTCGCCCTCGCTGGAAGCGCTCTCCTTGCCGGCTGCGCATCGGACAGCGCGCTCATGGGCAGCGGCACCGACGTTACCGCCAGCTACAAGGCCGGGATGACCCGAAGCGGCTTCCTGACCGATTACGCACGGCTGCAGCCGACCCCCTGGGGGCAGGGGATCGAGTGCTGGCGTGCGGCGAATCTCAACGCTGCGAGCTATGACAAGGTGCTGGTTTCGCGCATCGTCGTTTCGCTGGCGCCGCCCACCGATGCCAGCAAGGAACAGACAGTCGATCCGAGCGACCTGAAGACCCTGACCGATTATTTCCACAGTGCGCTGGTCAAGGCGCTGAAGCCGCAAATGCAGGTGGTGGATCAGCCCGGCCCGGGCGTCGTGGTGATGCGCATTGCCTTGACCAATCTGGTGCCGACGACAGTCAGCGACAGCGTGGCGGGGACGCTGATTCCCTACGCGTTCATCGCCGAAGCCGGCTCCGGGGTGGCCACCGGCCGGCCGGCGGGTTCGACGCCGTACATGGGTGAGACCGGCATGGAAATGCAGTTTCGCGATGGCGTATCGGGCGCGGTCCTTGGCGAGTGCCGCGATACCCAGATCGGGCGCAAGTATGCCGCGTCGACCAATGATGGCGCAGCCGGCGCTGCCCAGACCTGGGCGAGCGGCTATCTGAGTTCCTTCCAGGCCTGGAGCTATGCCAAGGACGCCTTTGACAAATGGGCTCTGCTGGTCGCGAAGCGCTTTGCCGAGCTCCGCGGAGTCGATCCCAAGTAAAGGGGCTGCCGGCGTTGCTTCGCTGCCACGCCGGCGCCTGGCGTGCGATCCCGACCCGCGTTTGCTGCCGGCGCGCCAGCCTGCCGCCCCAGGCGCGGCCGTGCGACCTGGCGGTTTCGCGACTCCCGCGCTTTCACCGGCGCCGGGAATACGCGTTCGGGGCGCTCGTCGCCGGTTTGCTCCGGTCGGGCAAGGTCGCCGGAAGCGCGAAGGTCGAGGTCGACCGGCGTGGACCGTGCGCCGTGCTTGAGCGACGGCCTGATGCACATCAAGGCGATCTCCGCCGCACGATGTAATATTAGAGTTTGGTTGAATTCTAAAATAGATCGGATCTCGGATGATGACTGAAGGGGCCGGCAGCAAGGGCAGGGCCATTCCCATCAACATCGATGGCTTGTACGAGAAACACAAGACCGTTCATGCGCGTACCGTGACCGGGCTGTTCAACAACTGGCGCTGGACGATGGTGTTCGTTACGCAGGCCTTGTTCTATGGCCTGTGCTGGTTCCAGTGGAACGGCCGACAGGCGGTTCTCTTTCACATCGCCGAACGCAAGTTCTATATTTTCGGCATGGTTTTCTGGCCGCAGGACGTGATCTATCTGGCGATTCTGCTGGTGATTTCCGCCTATGGACTATTCCTGGTGACCGCCGTCGGTGGGCGCCTGTTCTGTGGCTACGCGTGTCCGCAGACCGTGTATACCGAGATCCTGATGTGGATCGAACGCAAGATCGAGGGCGAACGCCCGGCACGCATAAAACTCGACGCGCAAGCGATGAACCCGCGCAAGTTCCGGCTCAAGTTGATCAAGCATTCGCTCTGGCTGGTGGTGGCGCTGTGGACAGGAATCACCTTCGTCGGCTATTTCACGCCGATCAAGGAATTGCTCAGCGAGATGGCGTCTTTCCGAATCGGCCCCTGGGAAGCGTTCTGGGTTTTTTTCTACGCCGCCTTCCTGTACATGATGGCCGGTTTCCTGCGCGAGCAGGTCTGCAAGTACATGTGTCCGTACGCGCGATTCCAGGGGGTGATGTTCGACCCGGATACCTTGATCATCAGCTACGACCCCGAGCGTGGCGAGCCGCGGGGTTTGCGGAAGAAGAAGTCCGGCGCCGACGCCGCGCCACTCGGGGACTGCGTCGACTGCAGCATTTGTGTGCAGGTCTGTCCGACCGGTATCGACATTCGCAACGGCCTGCAACTCGAATGCATCGCCTGCGCCGCGTGCATCGATGCCTGCGATCAGGTGATGGACAAGGTTGGTTCGCCGCGCGGCCTGATTCGCTACTCGACCGAAAACGCCCTGGCCAAACACTACACGGCGCGCGAGATCCTGGCGCATTTGTTGCGTTTCAGAACGCTGCTCTACTCCGGGATCCTGCTGGCGATCATTCTGGCCGGCGCGTGGAGCCTTGGCAACCGTGTGCCGCTGAAGCTCGATGTCCTGCGCGACCGCTCGACGCTGTCACGCGAGGCCAGCGATGGGCGCATCGAGAATGTGTTCAGCCTGCACATCTCGAATACCGACGAGATCGCGCACCGCTATTCGATCGGCGTCAGCGGCCTGGAAGGGATCGATATTGTCGGCGCGCGGCGGGTGGAGATCCCGGCGGCCTCTTCCAAGACCGTTGCCCTGTCGGCGCGCGTCGAGCCAGGAAGCAACAAGAAGGGTTCGCACCCGATCCACTTCGAAGTCCGTTCCGAGGATCAAGACCAGATCTCGGTTCGCGAGAAAGCGAGTTTCTTCCTGCCATGAACCTTCGGTTGAATTCGAGTGACAAGCCGTGGTACCGCGAGCCCTGGCCCTGGCTGCTGATGCTGGGTCCGGGGATAGTCGTCGTCGCCGGCTTGGTCACTGCTTATCTGGCGGTCATCAGCAATGACGGCCTGGTCGAAGACGATTACTACAAAGAGGGCCTGGAAATCAACCGGCGCACCGAGCGGGATCAACGCGCCGCCGAGCTGGGAATTGGCGCCGAGCTGGTCGTCGGCGGTGCGGCTGATCGAATTCGGGTTCTGTTACGTGCCGCAGAGGGCACGCCGCTGCCTGCGGCGCTCTTCTTGCGGATTACGCACCCGACGCGGGCGGGTTCCGATCAGAGCGTCGTCTTGCGCGCCGAGGGCGGTGGCGTCTATGTGGGCGCGTTGGCACCGCTGCGCGGTCGTTGGCGGATCACCCTCGAGGACGACCAGCACGTGTGGCTTCTGGCGGGCGACTGGGAGACCGACAAGCAGCCGGCGCTAAGCCTGACGCCATCGCCAGGGCCAGCGTCGACCGAGCGGGGAAAGCCACCAACCAACAAGGGGAGCTAATTGCATGGCCTGGGATCTGCTGTTCTCAACGGACTACGGATTGTTCAGCGTGGTCGTGATCGTCGTCATACTCGGTATGTCAGTCGGTTTTCCGTATTTCTTCAGCAAGAAGATGCGTGAGGATGAAAGGAAAGCCAGAAAATAGGAGGCTAACGACACCGCTCGTCGTCGGGCTGGTCGCGCTCCGCTACGGCTGCGCGTGCGGACGGCGATGTCCAATGCGCTAAGTCGCCGCCTGCTGCTGGCGGTGCTGGCGTCCGTTCTGGTCCATGCCGGCTTGCTGCTGACGGTCAGCCAGGACTTGCCGCCGCGCCTGGTAACGGCTGCGGCGTCGATTGAGGCGCGGCTCAATATTCCGGATCGGGCGGGACTGCCGGTGGCTCCGCTGGCGAGCAGCGCGACGCAGCCAGCGAAGACCACACCGGCCGAGAAGCCGCGGCGGGGGCGCCCGCGGCTCGCGGGGCGCGCACGCCAGGCTGAGCGGGCCCCCGGCCCTCCCTGCGCCCTGTCCCAGCCGCGG
>DPSD01000446.1:13429-17603 GCA_003538495.1 Accumulibacter sp. | reverse complement strand
TCGATTACTCGCAGGCGTTCGCTGCCGAGGGCATCCAGCCGACGCTGATCTCGGCCGGCAAGTACAAGGTCGAAGGCAACCCGTATGTGCCGCTCGACGAGGAGGCGCAGGGTTTCATGCAGTCGCGCGTGGACGACTACTATGCATCGTTCACCAAGGCGGTGGCGCGCGGGCGGGGTGTGCCGATCGCGCAGGTGCGCGAGGGCATGGGTCAGGGTCGTGTGCTGGGTGGCGATGCGGCGCAGGCGCAAGGGATGGTCGATGGCGTGGCCACGTTCGACGAGGTGGTCAGGAAGATGCGACGGGATGCTAAGGCCAGCGCCAGGCCGAAGGCAAGCCGTCTCGCCTACGCGCAACGGGCGATCGAGATTCTGTGATACTGGGGAAGCGCTGGTGGATATCGCGTTGCGCGGCTTGGTGCTGCGCGTGACCGCAGTGATCGGGCGACCTGCTGTTTCAGTTCGGACAGGCGCGGCCAGTCGCCGATTGTGGAAGCCGTTGAGGAACGTCCTCGGAATCTGCTGTACATGTTGGCCAATGGCATCGGTCTGCAGCTGGATCAACGCCCATTATCGGGAGCTATCGAGGGCTCGTATCCACACAAGAAAAACCCCGGCGAAACGGGGTTTGGTCTACAGAGTGGTTGTTGCGACTATGCCGTCTTGCGGCGGTTGAATCCGAGTCCGGCTAGCCCAAGACCAAGCAGGGCAAGACTGGCGGGCTCAGGAACCTGTGTGAGGAAGCCGCGTATCTCACCACCTGGGCGGAAAGTTGTATGAATGTTGACATATGCCTCACCAAGCGACATCCCGGCGAATAACGCCGCTTCTGCTCCCGCCGTCGTCCCGCCATGAGCCGTGATGAAAGCCGGGTTGTACGAAGAAGCAAGGGTCATGTCGAGAAGCACGTCATAGACTCCGGACGTAACTCCCAGTGGAAAACCAAAGAAGTTTGGCACGGTTGTGGCCACGCCGACCGTCCCGGGAGCTGCCGTACAGCAATGGATGTGCGCAGCAGTCGTCGTCCCGAGCAAGCCGGAAAACGTGACGTGCACCGCCATGGTCTTGGCCACATCGTCCGTAATGACCGACGCAAATCCAGTTGCGGGCGACGCATTTGGGGGGGCCTCACTCGCGCCATCCAGGTCGGTCTGGTAGGTGATGATCGTCGCGTGCGCCAGCGGAGCACCGGTAAGCAGCGCCCCAATTGTCATGAGAGCAAATAGTGGATGTTTCATGCAATGCCTCCTGTTGTTCGTTCGCAGCGGCCAGAGTGAGGGACGCAGCCGCTAACGGCTGTCGCCACGCACCAAAGAGGAGAAAGCACGAATCGAGCCTTAGTACAACTACTGCGTTGAATCAGTAGCTTGAAAGTCGTTTCAGATACCCCTGTCGCCCGTACTGTAAAATTTTTCGACTGAAATGTCTTCCAGCAACGGTCTCTTGACCCTCGCCCCGCCCTGAAACGACCCGCCGGTCGTCCCCAACCAAGCCGCCTCCGGGCGGTTTTTTTACGCCCATCGAACCCGCCTCGTGCGGGTTTTTGCTTTTGGAGAACCAAATGAGCAAACAACTGCACGAGCTTCAGGCTCGCAAGACCACCCTGGTCAAGGAAGCCCGCAGCCTTACCGACCGCGCCGCGTCGGAGAGCCGCGACCTGACCGACGAGGAAGTGACCGCCTTTGATGCCCTGCGCACGCGCATCGACGCCACCTCGGCGGCCATCGACCGCGAAGCCGCGCTGATCGCCGACGAGGCACGCATCGGCATCGAGAGTGCCATCGGCCCGATCGTCACCGACAACCGCGAAGCGGATCCCCGGCGCGGCTTCGGCTCCGTCGGCGAGTTCATGCAGGCGGTGTACCAGGCCGACAAACCCGGCCAGTCGATCGACGCCCTGCTGCTGATCGGTGGCATCGGTGCCGCTGCGCCTTCCAACTTCGGCAACGAGGCCGTCGGCCAGGACGGCGGCTTTCTCGTGCCGCCGCAGTTCTCGCAGGAGATCTTCAAGCTCTCTCTCGGCGAGGACTCGCTGCCGCCGCTCACCGACAACGTCGAGATCAGCGGCAACAGCATGGCGTTTCCGAAGGACGAGACGACGCCCTGGGGGACCAATGGCATCCGCGCCTACTGGCAGGGGGAAGCGGCATCGGCGGTCGCCACCAAGCCGGTGCTGGGGCTGGCGACCCTGCGCCTCAAGAAACTGATGGCGCTGGTCCCGACCACCGACGAGCTGCTCGACGACGCCAACGCGCTGACCAGCTACCTGCCGGAGAAGGTCGCCGTGTCGATCCGCTGGAAAGCCAACGAGTCGATCCTCTTCGGCGCCGGCAACGGCATCCCGGTCGGCTGCATGAACGGCGGCGCCATCGTCACGGTCGTCAAGGAGACCGGCCAGGCGACGCAGACCCTGCTGACGCAGAACCTCGCCAAGATGATCGCCCGCCTGCCGCCGGGCTCGTTCACCAACGCGGTGTGGATCGTGAACAACGATGTCCTGCCGGCACTGTTCACCCTGACGCTCGGCAACTACCCGATCTATCTGCCGGTCGGGCAGTCGGTCGGCGGCATCCAGCTGTCGCCCTACGGCACGCTCCTGGGTCGGCCGGTGTTCGTCTCGCAGCATGCCAACACCTTCTCGTCGCAGGGCGACGTGCTGCTGGTCGATCTGTCGTACTACCAGACGATCACCAAGGCCGGCGGCATGCAGACCGCGACCTCGATGCATCTCTACTTCGATGCGGACCTGACCGCCTTTCGCACCACCTTCCGCATGGACGGGCAATCCAAGATCCAGAACCCGATCTCTCCGGCCAAGGGCAGCAATGCGCTCTCGCCGTACATCCAGCTCGGCGCGCGCTGAGCGAGGACACGAACTATCACGGGGCCGCCGCGCCCCGGGATGGCTTCCGCTTCAGTTCCCAACCCTGATTCACCCAGGAGAACACCATGTACCCCAACGCAAAGGGCAGCGAACAGCTGTCGATTCTCGCCACCTTCGACCCGATCAGCCAGGCGGCGGCAACCGTCACGACGGGCTGGGTGTCGGTCGCCAACTTCCACAGCTTTCTCGCCGTCGTCCAGACGGGCGTAATGGGCGCATCCGCCACGCTCGACGCCAAGGTGCAGCAAGCGCAGGACAACACCGGCACGGGTGTCAAGGACATCACCGGCAAGTCGATCGCGCAGATCGTCAAGGCCTCCGGCGACAACAAGCAGGCGCTGATCAATTTCCGGCCTGAAGACCTCGACAACGCCAACGGCTTTGCTTACGTGCGGCTGTCGCTGACGGTCGGCACCGCCGCCAGCGTCGTTGCGGCGACGCTCCTAGGCGTCAATGCGCGCTACGCCACGGCGGAGATCTTCAACCAGGCGGCGGTCGTCCAGGCGATCTGATCCATGCCGCTGCAGCTCGTCACCCCACCCGCAGCGGAGCCAGTGTCGCTGGCCGAGGCCAAGCTCCATCTGCGGGTGGATTTTCCTGACGACGATGCGCTGATCGCCTCCCTGATCGCGGCGGCACGCCAGGCCGCGGAAACGATCACCGGCCGTCAACTCGTCACGGCGCGCTGGAAACTGGTGCTCGACTGTTTTCCGGGGCCGAGCCTGATGGGCGTACCCGCAGGCCTGCCGTTCTCGCTGCCGGGGCACGCGATCCTCTTGCCGAAATGCCCGGTGCAGTCGGTCGCCGCCATCGAGTACCTGGACATGTCCGGCGCTGTTCAGGTCATGCCGCCGGCAGAGTACACCGTGGACGCGGCCTGCGAGCCGGCACGCGTGACGCCGGTGTTCGGCAGGATCTGGCCGATCGCCCTGCCGCAGATCGGCGCGGTGTCGGTCACGTTTGATGCCGGCTATGGCACGGCGGCCAGCGTCCCCGAGGGCATCAAGAGCTGGATCAAGTTGCGCGTCGGCAGTCTCTATGCCCACCGCGAGGAAGTCGCAGCAGTCGCGCGCGGCAGGATCGAGCCCTTGCCATTCATCGACGGTCTGCTCGACCCGTACAAGGTGGTGACGATCTGATGGCCCTTTCTGCCGGCACGCTGCGCAAGCGCATCACCCTGCAGCAACAGAGCCTGTCCGTCGACAGCTACGGCCAGCAGGTCATCACCTGGACCGACGTGGCGACGGTCTGGGCGTCGCTTGAGCCATCGGTCGGGCGCGAACTGGTTGCG
>DPSD01000446.1:0-13182 GCA_003538495.1 Accumulibacter sp. | reverse complement strand
GTCGGGCGCGAACTGGTTGCGGCGCAGACCGTGCGCCTGGATCAGCCGACGACGATCACGATCCGCTGGCAGGGTGCCTTTGCCAGTCCCAAGTCCGTGGCGGCCATGCGTGCTGTCTACAACGGCCGCACCTTCAACATCCACTCGGTCGAGAATGAAGACGAGCGCAACGTCCTGCTGACCCTGATCGCCTCCGAAGGGCTGAACGATGGCTGAGGTCCTGGGGATGGCCGCATGGCGTGCCCGCCTCGCGACCGGAATCGCCCATCAGCGCCAGAGACTCTTGGCCGATCTCGACGCCCTGGGCGCACGGATGGTCGACGAGATCCGCACGGCGGCACCGAAACGCACCGGTGCGCTGGCGGCCAGCGTTCGTCACGAGGTGGTCGAGACCGCCGATGGGGTGCGACTCAAGATCGTGGTCGGCAACGACACGGTGTTCTACGCGCCCTTCGTCGAGTTCGGCACCGCCCGGGAGCCGGTCCGTGCCTTCGTCCGACCGGTGGTCTACCGCGAAGAAAAGCACATCCCGGGCCGCGTCGAACACGCCGTCTCGAAGTCCTGGGAGTCCTGATGAGCATCGAGCAAACGCTGGTCACGCTGGCAGCGCCATTTCTATCGGGCGGACTGCACCCCAACGTCGCCCCGCAGAACTGCGCCCGGCCTTACGGCGTGTATTCGGTCGTCGTCAGCCAGACGAACAACACGCTGTCCGACGGCGTGACCATCAACCAGGACATCTTCCAGGTCGACGTGTGGGATGTGACCTACCAGGGCGCGCTGGCGGCTGGCGAACCCTTTGCTGCGGCGATGCAGGCGGCGTTCGACGCCGGCACCTTCACCGGCATTCAGCGCAGCCGGCGCGGCCGCTACGACGCAGACAGCAAGCTGCACGGCTTCCTGTACGAATTCTCGATCTGGTACCACTGACCTTCTGAACCTCACCGGCCGCCTGCGGGCGGCTTTTTTATGGAGCAGTCCCCATGCCGTCCACCGCTCAAGTTGCACAACTCTCCAAATTCTACGTCTCCGGCACGCCGGGCGCGTCGATCACCATCACCGCCATTTCCAAGGCTGTGGCCGCGGTGGTCACCGCGACCAACACCCTCGCCGTGGGCGACGTAGTCATCTTCGGCACCGTCACCAACATGCCGGAGATCGCTGGCCTGCTCGGCATCGTCACCGCGGCATCGGGTTCCAGCTTCACGGTCGCGATTGACTCGTCCGGCTTCGCCGCGGCCGGCACTTCCGGCACAGCCGTCCCGCAGACCTTCTCCAAGGTCGGCAACGTCCAGGATTTCACGCCGGACGGCGGTACCGCGACGGTGATCGACGTGACCAACATGGATTCTCTCGCCAAGGAGAAGCGCCAGGGCCTGCAGGACAACGGCAACTACGCGCTGACCTACGACGCGGACGACACCGACGTCGGCCAGTTGCGCCTGATCGCCGCGCGCGCTGCGCAGGCGGTCGTGGTCTTCAAGCAATACTACCCCGGTGGCTTGAAGATTCGCGCCTGGCAGGGGTTCGTGCAGAAGATCACCGAGCCGGTCGCTGGCGTGGACAAGGTGCTGCGCTGCTCGGCGACGCTCGTCGTCACCGGCCCGATTGCGCGCGGCTGATTCGCCGCTGCTGATTCCCCTCCAACGCTATCCAGAAAGGAACCACATCATGGCTCTCGACAAGTCCGCGCTACTCGCGCTCTTCGCGCCCAGGATCATCGACCAGGACGTACCCGGCATCGGCGCCGTCCGCCTGCGCGAACTCAGCGCCCCGGAAGTCTCCGACATCCGCGAAACGTGCAAGACCGAGGCTCAGAAAGCCGACTTTGGCTTCCTGCTGGTCGTCGCGTCGGTCGTTGATGACCAGGGCGCCCCGGCCTTTACCGCCGAAGACCTGCCGGCGCTGCGCGCGTCGGCACAGTCGCGCATCGGCGAACTGGTCACCGCCGTGATGGCGGTCAATGGCTTCTCGGTCAAGGAGGACGCCGCAAAAAACTGAGGGCCAGCCCGGAACGGCGGATGCTCTTTCGCCTGGCGCTGGCGATGGGGCGAACGCTGCAGGAACTTCGGGCGGCCCTGTCGTATGCAGAGTTCCAGGAGTGGTGCCTGTACTACCAGATCGAGCCGTGGGGCGAGGACCGCTCCGACCTTCGCGCCGGCATCGTCGCCTCGACGGTAGCCAACTACGCGGGACGGACGCGCGCCGAGGGCGCCGAGCCGGTGCGTCCGGCTGATTTCATGCCCTACCTCGAACGACCGCCGGCAGGGCCGACGGCAGAAGCGCCAGCGACCACGCCGCAACTGACCGACGACGAGCTCGCCGCCTGGGCCGATGCGGTCATTTTTGGAATCCCGCCGGAGTAACCGATGATTTCCCTGATCAACGTCGAGATCAATGCCCGCGTCGACAAGTTCGAGGCGGCGATGGTGCGCTCTGCCGACATCGCAGAGTCGAGCCTGTCGGCCGCGGCGGCCAATGCCGACCAGTTCCAGACGGCGTTCGACTGGGCAGCCGATGCGGCCGACGAGTCGTCGCAGAAGATGGCCAGCGACTTCGAGGCGGCGAACGACCGCATCAGGGGCGCCGCCGATCAGTCTGCCGAAGCGATCGACGGCATCAGCAAGGCAGCGGCCAAGGTGGACGCCTCCTCGTGGCCGGAGAAGATCGCCACCGCGGTCGGCGCCGGCTTCGCGACCGGCCTGGTGGTGGCGCAGACCTGGATGGACAAGGTCGAAGAGTTCGTCAAGGCGAAACTGATCCTGATCGGCGCCGCGCTCGCCGTGGGCATCACCGTCGCGGCGGCATCCGCCATTTACGCCGCCTACAAGATCGTCTCGACCGCGCTCGACTTCATCGGCGGGTTGTTCACCGGCGAGTCCTACCGGTCGGAGAACATCGACGCGGTCATTGCGCTGAACAAGGAAGTGATGAGCCTGCAGGAAGGCCTGCTGCTGTCCGCAGACCACGCTTCCGCACTCAACGAGGCGCTGAAGGGCGCCGGGGTGGACAGCAAGTCCTACGTCGACACGCTGCAGTCGGCGACCAAAGCAGCGCGCAGCAATACCGACGAACTCGACCGCCTGGGCGTCACGTACCAGGACGCCAACGGCGAACTGCTCTCGCAGCACGACATCCTGGTCAATGCCAGGAAGGTGCTCGACGAATACACCGTTGGCTACGACCGCAACGCCGCGGCGGCGGCGATCGGCTTGGGGAACTACAAGGCGGTGTCCGACGCCCTGGCGATCACCGGCACCAAGATCGAGGAAGCCGGCCAGCGTCTCGTCGATTACAACCTGATCATTGGCGCCGGCACGCAGGAAGCCGTCGCCGCCTACGAAGTCGCCATGCGCGCGTTCAACCGCGAACTGGACCTGACCGCGCAAGGCTTCAAGAAGGCGATTTCAGACCAGATCATGCCGATCCTCACCGATCTGGCGACCTTCTTCAAGGACGGCTTCCCGTTCGTGGTCAACGTCTTCCGCTACTCGATGGCGACGGTGGTCAGCATCTTCTACGGACTCAAGGAAGTCGCCTACATCGTCTCTGAAGCGGTCATCCAGTCGTTCAAGGCGATGGGCGACGTAGTGTCGCGCGTCGTCGGGGCGATCGCCAAGGCCGCTACCGGGGACATCACCGGCGCCTGGAAAGACCTGCAGGCGGTTCCGGACGACCTCGGCAAGCGCTGGAACGCCTTTGGCGACAACGTCGTCGCGCAATCGACGCGCAACGCCAAGGCGATGGCACTCGCCTGGGGAGCCGACAGCTTCAACGCCGGTGCTGCCCCTGACCCGGAAAGGACCGGCAAGCCGTGGGTGCCGAAGGTGACGGAGGCCGCAGCACGCGCTGGCCGCACAGCCGCCTTGCCGGCCGAACCCGCCAGCCCGTACCAGACCTTCCTCGACCAGCTCGACCAGCTGATTGCCAAGGAAAACGACAACGTCTACACCATGCTCAAGGTCAGGGCGGCGCAGCTCGCCTGGAACGAGGGCATTTCGGCAACGACGGCGCTGGAAAAGATCAACGCCCTGCAGATCGCCGAGAGTGACAAGGCGGTCAAGGACTACAGCACGCGCCTGGCCGAAGAGAACCGGCGCCTGATCGACGCCCGAAACTCGATCGGCCTCTACGGCATCGACCTCGATGTGTTCATCCTGCGCGAGCAGCGCCGCGCCGATGTGATGGCCCGGATCAACCATCTCGAAGCGTCGGGGAAACCGCTGACCGACGCCGCGCGCGATGCGATGCTGCAGCAGGCGGACGCGTCGGCCAAGGCCGCCGAGGCGATCCTTCGCCAGAACGATGCGCTCTCGCGCACCTACGAGATTGGCGCCAGGCGCGCCTTTGACACCTACATGGACCAGGCCACCAACGCCGCGCTGACCGCAGAGCGGCAATTCACAGACGCCTACCGCGGCATTCAGCAGGCCATGGCCGATTTCTTGTTCAACCCGTTCGACAAGGGCGTCAAGGGCATGCTGGCGAGCTTCGGGACGATGCTGCAGCGGATGATTGCCGACGCGGTGGCCGCGGACCTTGGACGACGCCTGTTCGGCGCCGTTGGCACGCCCGGCAGCGGCGGCTTGCTGACCGGACTGCTCGGGGCGATCGGCATCGGCGGCAAAGTCGGCGCGCAGGGCTACGGATTGCCTGATACCGGCTACGGCGCGCCGGTCTATGGGGGAGACATCGGTGCAGACCTGCCAAGCTTCGCCGTTGGCACCGACTTCGTGCCGCGCGACATGGTCGCGCAGATCCACCAGGGCGAAAGAATCGTTCCTGCCGCGCAGAATAAAGGCGGATCGCAGGCGATCCACATCACGGTCAACGTCAACGGCAACCAGAATGCGCCAGACGTGCGCCGGTCGGCCGGCCAGGGCGCCCACGAGGCGATGGCCGCGATGATGGGGGCGCGCCGCTATGCCTAATCCGTTTCTGGAGGAACGCCTGCCGGTCAATGTGCGCTTGGGCGTGTCGTATGCCGACGATTACGAGGTGCTGATCACGACGACGGCGTCGGGTGCCGAGTATCCAAAACTGATCCACCCCTTCCCGGTGCGGGAGTTCCATGTCAACTTCACGACCGACAAGGCCGATCTGTGGGCGCGCATCCTGTCGCTCTATCACCGCGCGCGCAAGAGCTACTACGCCTTCCGGGTGAAGTGCCTGGACGATTTCAGCACCAACGGTTTCACCGGGACGCCGACGCCGCTGGATCAGCCGCTGGCCAATACCGCCAGCGGCGTCTATCAACTGCGCGTCTTCTATGGCACCAACGGCGCGGCGCCATCGCACGGCTACCCGTCGCGGACGATCTACAAGCCGGTGGCTGGCACCGTCGTCGCCGCGAAGAACGGCCTGACAATCAGCTCGGGCCTGAGCGTCGACACCACCACCGGCCTGATCACCATCACCCCGGCGCCGCTGATCACCGACGCCATCACGGCGGGATGCCAGTTCGACATCCCCTGCCGGTTCAACAGCAAGATCGAGGTGACCGCGGTCGACATCAGCCTTCGCGATTGCCATTCGTTTGATCTGATCGAGCGGCTGAATCCGTGAAAAGTGTGGTTGCCGATTACCGCTATCGGGTACTGTGCCTGCGCATCGTGCCGGTCACCGGGTCGCCGATCTACCTGACTGACTACCCGCGAGACCTCGTGATGAGCGGCCACACCTACCTGTCGACGTCCGGCTACCAGTGCACCGGCTACGCCGGCACCGCGGGATTCTCGCCGGCATCGATCGACATCGAAGGGATTGCCGGCGCGTCCGGCCTGTCGCACGCCGCGGTCGGCAGCGGCCTGTTCGACGGCGCGCGCTGCTACGTCTTCGCCACTTCCTGGGCCGCGCCGGTCGAGGACCAGGAGCCGGTCGTCGCCGGCATCTTCGGCAAGGCCACCCTGCTCGATGACCGCTTCCAGATCGGCGGCGTGTCGCTGATCGACGCGCTGAACCAGAGCGTTGGCCAGACCTACGGCGCGCAGTGCCCCAAGGTCTTCTGCGGCACCGAGTACGCCGGTTGCGGCGTGTCGCTGGCGGCCAACACCGTCACCGGCACGCTGACCAGCGTCAGCAGCGCGTCGGTGTTCACCGATAGCGCTCGCAGCGAGGCGTCCGACACCTTCGGCGCTGGCACGATCCAGTTCACCAGCGGCCCGAATGCCGGGCTCAAGGCGCTGGAGATCAAGAGTTTTGCGGCGGGCGTGATCACCACCTTCGAGCCGTTCTATTACCTGCCGGTCGCCGGCAACGCTTACAGCATGGTGCGCGGTTGCCGCAAGCGCCTGGCCGATTGCCAGGCACGATGGAACGGTTCCGGCACCTTCTCGAACGTCGCGAACTTCGGCGGCTTTCCGTGGATTCCCACCGGTAGCACCTATGCGCAGGTCGGACAGGGCGGCTGATGACGGCCGACGACATCCTCACTGCCGCGCGGCAGTGTCTCGGCACGCCGTTTCGCCACCAGGGGCGGCTGCTCGGTTTTGGTCTGGACTGCGCCGGGGTGGCGATCCATGTCGCGCGCCAGATCGGCGTCGGGCACCTCGATGTTTCCGGCTACGGGCGCACGCCGGCCAACGGGCAGCTCGAACAGTCGCTTGATGAGCAGCCGTGCCTGGAACGTGTGGCGCTGTCCGATCGATCTGCCGGCGATCTGCTGTTGATGCGTTTTGCGGGCGACCCGCAGCACCTCGCCATCTGTGCCGGCGACACCCTCATCCACGCCTATGAATCGGTGGGCCAGTGCTGCGAGCACCGGCTATCCAGCCTGTGGGCGGCGCGCATCGTGCGCGTCTATCGCTTCCGGGGGATCGAATGAGCAGCGGCGGGCAGGTATTCGGCGGCATCGTCGGTGCCGTTGCTGGTGCTTTGCTTGGGCCGCCCGGTTTGGCCGCGTCGCTCTACGGTGCGCAGATCGGCATGACGCTCGGCGGGCTCATCGATCCGCCGAAGGGGCCGACCGTCAATGGCCCGCGCCTCGATGACCTGTCCGTCCAGACCAGCACCTACGGGGCGGTCATTCCGCGTGTCTACGGCACGGTGACGGTCAATGGCAACGTCTTCTGGCTGGAAAACAACCGGCTGAAGGAAACCGTCACCAAGAAGAAAAGCGGCGGGAAGGGCGGCGGCAGCAAGACGACGACGCGCACCTACACCTATTCGGCGACTTTCGCGGTCGGGCTGTGCAAAGGCCCGATCGTCGGCGTGCGGCGCATCTGGGTCGGGCCGGACCTGATCTACGATGCGGGGTCGTCCGACCCCGGCACCATCGCCGCCAGCAACGCGGCGGCCAGCGGCTTTCGACTTTACACCGGCACCGACACGCAGGCGGCGGACGCGCGCCTGCAGGCGACCTTGGGCGTCGCCAATACGCCGGCGTGGCGTGGTCTGGCCTACCTCGTCTTCTACGACCTGGCGCTGGCCCGTTACGCGAACAGTCTGGCCGGGGCGCAGGTGCGGGTGGAGGTGGTGACGAGCGGCAGCTTGATATCCGCTGGTGCGTCGGACGCCAGTGTCACGATCACGGCCAGCTATTACGACTGCGCACCCAGGTGGGACGGCACCCGCTGGTTCTTCATCGGCCGCGGCATCAACGTCGTGATGTTCTCGGCAGATGGCATCAGCTTCACCACCGTCGCGGCTCTGCCGAATGCCGCCTGGAAAGACATCGCGTTCAACGGGTCGATGTATCTCGCCGTGGCGGCAGGCAATCCGCAGTGGATGGCGAATTCGACCGATCTGGTCAACTGGTCCTGGTGGAGCTACCCGACCTCCCGGCTGTGGACCTGGATCGTGCATGGCCCGGCTGACAAGTTTCTGGTGGTGGAAAGCGGCGTGAACGCCAACCTCACCAGCGACAACGTCAACTTTGCGCCCAGCAACATGGGGATCACTTGCCAGTGCAAGCCGGCGTGGAACGGGTCGGTGTTCTGCGTTCTCGGGGCCTTGTCGTCCGTCTTCAAGTGCGTGACTTCGCCCGATGGCGTGACCTGGTCGGCGCCGGTCAGTCTCCCGTCCGGTATCACGCAGCTGTCACCTGGCGGGGTGTGCGCCAACGGCACGACGTTTCTGGCGGTGGCCTGGGATAACGCGCTCACCCTGGGGAAGGTGTCGCTTTCATCTGACCACGGGGCGACCTGGTCTGCCTGGGTCGCTCTGCCGTCGATCAACCCGTCGGCGAAGTGGTGCGCTCCGGTCTACGGTGCCGGGCAATACTGCGTCATTTCGACCAGTACCAGGGATTGGGCGACCAGCCCGGACGGCGTCAACTGGACCTTGTATACCGGCGTCTCCGGCGGCGACCTGTTTCGGGGCGGCGCGGGATTCAACGGCTCTTTCTTTGCCCGGGTGAACGACTCTCTGGTCACTGGCCAGAGCGCGTTCACCATCCTGCAGCTCAGCGCGACGTCGGTGATTACGTCTACCCCCGTCCCGCTCTCGTCAATCGTCTCTGCCGAATGCCTTCAATCGGGCCAGCTGAGCGGTGGCGACGTCGATGTCACTGCGCTGGCTTCGCAGCAGGTCAGGGGTTACCGGATCGGCAGCGTCGGGGCGATCCGGGCGGCGCTGGAACCGTTGCAGGCAGCCTGGCCGTTCGATGTGGTGCAGCACGGGTATGTAATCCGGTTCGTGGCGCGCGGCGGGGCGTCGGTCGTGACGATTGCCGCGGCGGATCTCGATGCGCGCCATGCTGGCGAGCGGCCCGGCGTGCAGATCACGACCAGCCGGGAGATGGACTCGCAACTGCCGCGCCGGGTCACGGTGCAGCATCTGGATTACGACCGGGAGTACAACACCGGCACGCAGTACGCCGAGCGGCTGAACACGGCGGCGATCAACGCCAGGGTGCTCGATCTGCCGATCGTACTGACGGCGACCGAGGCGGCGGGGAAGGCGGAGGTGCTGCTCTACCTGTACTGGCTGGAGCGCTACGACGTGGCGGTCACCCTGCCGCCGACGTACAACCAGTTGGAGCCCGGCGACGTGGTGACGCTGGTGACGCCCGAGGGAAATGTCAGCCTGCGCCTGACGGCAGTCCATTACACCAGCGACGGGCGGCTGGAGTGCCAGGCGAAATACGCCAGTGCGGCGATCTACACGCCGACCGCGGTGGGATCCTCGCCGGCATGGACCGGGCCGACGACGATCACGCCAGTTGGCGCTTCCGTCTATGTCCTGCTCGACGTGCCGATGATCAATAGTGCGCAGTCCGGGCCGTCGTTCCTGGTGGCGATGACCGGCGCGCTGGCGGGGTGGGATGGTGGGGTGCTGATGCAATCGACCGATGCGGGCAGCACCTGGGCGACCCTGCAGGACTTCGGGCCGCCGGGGTCTTCGATGGGCACCTGCACCAACAGCATCGGCGTCGTCGAGCACCGCATGGTCGACAGCGCCAGTCTGCTGAACGTCACCCTGACGCAGGGCGCGCTGTACAGCGTGACGCAACTCGCAATGCTCGGCGGGGCGAACCACTTTGCGTACGGGGCAGACGGGCGCTGGGAGATCATCGCGGCGCAGAACTGCGCGCTGGTCAGCGGCACCAGTTACGTGCTGCAGAACCTGCTGCGCGGGCGGTTCGGGAGCGAGTGGGCGATGGGGCTGCACGCGGTCGGCGATGCGCTGGTGCTGCTCGACACGACGGATGTGGCGGCCATCGCGATGAGTGCCGGCACCATCGGACTGTCGTATCTCTACCGCGGCATCACGGTCGATCGGGACATCAGTACCGACAGCAACCGGGCGTTTGCGTACCAGGGGGTCAATCTCCGCCCGCTGTCGCCGATTTACCTGACCGGCAACCGGGACGCCGGAAACGACTGGACGCTGACCTGGATTCGCCGCACCCGCGACGGCGGCGAGTGGCGGGACTACGTCGATGCGTCGCTCGGCGAGGCATCCGAGTCGTACGCCATCGACGTGTACGCCGACGGCAGCTACACCACGGTCAAGCGGACGATCACGGCGAGTTCGCCGTCCTGCGTCTATGACAGCGCCGATCAGGTCAGCGACTTCGGCGCCAACCAGGCGACGCTGTATCTCAAGATTTACCAGATCTCGGCCACTGTCGGCCGGGGATATCCGCTCACCACATCCATCACGAGGTAGGTCATGGCCAGCAGCAGCACGAATCTCGACCTGATCGCGCAATCGCAGTCGTCCAAGGAAATCACGGCCAACGCGCTGTTCGACGCCGGCAGTCCGGCGACCTTGTTCGGGCGGAGGGCGAGCCTGTGCTCCGGGCTCAACTGGTTCTACTACGGCGGCGTGATGCTGGTCGATGGTGTACTGACCAGTATCAGCAACAACGCCGCGGCGCTGGCGCTGAGTGCGTCTACCACGAACTACATCGAGGCGACGCGCGCGGGGGTGGTGTCGAAGAATACCGTGGGATTCACCGGCGGATCGATTCCGCTCTATACCGTCGTCACCGGGGCGTCGTCGGTGACGAGCTACGCGGATAACCGGGCCTGGGTGGCGCCGGCCTACTTGCCGAACAATGGCAGCATCGCAGTGACGACGGCGGATGTCGATCTGACTGCGGCGGCCAATGCCGACAAGGCGCGCTGTTCGTACCTGACGACGACCGGCGCACTGACCGCCAATCGGAATGTCATCGTGCCCAACAGTTGGCAAGGCACGGTGTTCTGCAACAACAGCGGGGCGTTCACCACGACGTTCAAGACGGTAGCGGGAAGCGGTGTCGTGGTGGCGCAGGGGAAGCGGGCTGTGCTAGTCACCGACGGAGTCAACGTCGTTCGCATTACTCCGGATACTTGATCGGGGCAACTGCAGGGTTATTCATTTCGGGAGACGCGGTCATGCAAGAAGCGCAAATCAAGCGAGCCAAGATCGTGACGCTGCCGCAGGAAGAATTTGAAGCGATCCTGGAGCGGGCGGCCGAGCGCGGGGCTCGCCATGCGCTATCGGAAGTCGGCCTCGACGGCCCGGAGGCGGCGGGGGACATCAGCGAGATGCGCAGTCTGCTTGACGTCTTTGACACAGGTGCGTCTTGTCGCCGTGCGGTGCCCGTGAGCACCGTTATCGTTTCGCCAGGTTTCACCGCGGCGCGGGCGGCCGGCATCCTCAGGGCCGCCGCAAGATCCCAGCGTATGCTACCCGCCAATATCGCTGTGCCACGATTCTGTTCGCGCACACATCCCGTACTTCACCTTTGAAATAGAGGTCGATCTCGAAAGCAGTGCCGGGTAGCGCTATCACCCCCGGCGCATCCCGCCCGATGTACGCGCATCCCGAACCCCTGAGCGGTGGATAGTCATCCCACGTCGAGTAGGTGTCCCTGCGGTGGCCGTAGCGCAGCAGTTGGCCGCCCGGAAGCCGTTGAACCGCATCCTCTCGCCACTTGGTCGGATGCATTCGTCCGCCGACCAGACGATGCTCCTGGAGCCGGCCATTGAGTCTGAACGTGCCGCGGACGTACTGCCGGTACTCGCAACAACGGCACCGGCACCCCCCGTAGTCACCCTCACCACCTTCCGAATCGGCGAAGGTCAGACGCATCTCGAACTTCTGTCCCGCCCACACCATACCGCCCTTGCGCGCACGCATATGATTGCCGATCGGATCAGCCGGCAGTTGAATCAGTTCGGGGCAGCACTTGATCAGCCACCGCCGCTTCGACGGTCCCGGGCGCGGGCCCTTTTTCTTCTCCTGGTCAGGCATCAAACCATCTCCTTGCTTGTTGCGGCGAGAGCGTCTTCCTGCTACTCATCCTCCAGTGGTCCACTGTGCAGATAGCCGTCGGTTTCATCGGGCAGGCTGGATAGAGGAGGAGCGGGGAGCGGACAGCAAGAGGTCAGGGTGATTTCCTTGTGGTAAATGTCCTCGCTGAAATTTCCACCGGTCACGCTCCAGTTGCCATTGGTATAGGTCACCTCGACGCCGGTCAGGCCGTATTGCAGGTCGAAAAGGCAGTCCATCACGCAGCAGCCGTTCTCCTGGCGGATGTGTTTTTCCGCAATGCCATGATTCAGGAAGGTGCCTCTGCTGTTGTCATAGGTCACTTCACCCGCACACGTTCTCAGCTCGGCCCCAGTGCAGATCGCTTCGATCTTGCCGCTGAAGCTGCAGTTTGGTCCGAAGGCGTCGTGGAACTGAATGAAGAACTCGTCAGACCCGCGTTGGCGTGTTTCCTTCGCGAGGACCAGATAAGAACTGGTGAGCGGGTCGACGATCTTGCCGAGCTTGCCCGGTGCGGCCTTGCGTCGCATGAAGGCATGAATGGTCTCGACTTGCCCCATGTATCCGACATCCACGGTTGCAAAAAACACGGCATCGGCGAGCCGTGAAAGAATGCGGCGCGCGAACTCCTCTGCCTGGTCAGCGGACACGGCGATTTTGCGCAAACCCGCAGGTCGCCAATGGGCATCCTGATGCAACACCGTAATGTTGTCCGCGAATTTCACGGCGAGCTCAAGCTTTGGCGCTTTCCTCCGGATCTTCGTGACGTCGACCACGACGAACCTGAACCCCTGAACCCCCGTCGCTTCGACAAACTTCCGAAAATGGCGTTCGACTATTCGTTGCGCTCTGGCTGTTCCTCTCGACATAGCTCCTCCTGATGCGGCCGGCGGCAATCTTGCGCCCTGGCGCTCGACCAGCCAGAACTGCTTGCCGATAACGAATCGCTTCACACGCCGCCGGCCTACCATCGGCCCGCGACCCATCAACGGGCAAACTCCGATGGCAGGAGCGGCGGATGCCCCTGCCCGGGAGCGGCCCCATTGGCGTGCCCGGCATCTGCGTTTGGCGGCGGAGCAAATCCGTAGAAATCTGGCGGCAAAAATGCTGGTCGGCTGCATGGTGATAAGCACCATGGTCAAGCATATCGCCCCTTCACACCGCATCAATGGTTCGCTGCGCCAGACTGTACAACGTCGCCAAATTTCTAAGGAAGTTGGCCACCACCAGCATCTGTCGCAGCGGTGCGGACAACTGCCGCTCCGTGCGCTCACCGGAACGCCCGGACGTGTGATTGATTGCGGGTACAGTGAATGGTTCCAACGCCCCTGGCCCGCAACAGGCTCGCAGACTACACAGAGCCATCGGCCATCTTCAGAGGCTTTATGCGCCTCGACCGCCCCCGCTACGTCCTCGGTATCCTCCGTGCAGCCGGCAGGGCACTGCGCTCTCGGCCATCGTCGTGATGCTGATGACGCC
>DPSD01000452.1 GCA_003538495.1 Accumulibacter sp. | reverse complement strand
GGCGATTCGCGAATCGCCGCCAGAACGCGACCGTGAGCGTTTCGAAAGCGTCCGCGCCGCTTACGAGGCGATTTCAGACCGGCGCCGCCGCCTCGCGCACCAGCTCTTCGACCATTCGCCGCCAACGCTCGATGACTTGCTGAGTGCCGTCAGCAGCGATTTCGTACCGCGTCCGCCGAGCGAGAACCGCTTGCTGCGCGTACTGGGGGCGAAGTGACACCGGTGTTGACGTACCTGCCGGCCCAGCCGTCGATGCCAGTCCCGGGAGCCTTCTCCGCCGAGGAAAGGGAGCTTCTGGTCGAGCAGTTCCGCGCCGCTCTTGAGGACGCTGCAAGGCAGCCCGAAGCCGGCGGCTGGTCAGATCGTGAAGCCGATGACGAAGCCGTCGACGCGGCGCAACCGGCCGTCGACCTGGTCACCCTGCTCGGCGAAATGGCGGTGCTCAAGAACGAGCTGCGGCTGCAATCGCGACAGTTCAAGAATACGCTCGACGAGCTGCGTGCCTTCGGCGGCGACCTGCGCGCGCACAGCGAGCGTCTGCAACGTGAACTCGAACGTGCGCGCGAGCACGCGGCGTCGATCGAGAGCCGGACCGCACGGCAATTTCTGCTGGCGCTGCTTGATCTGCGTGATCGCCTGCAGAGTGGCGTCGATGCGGCCCGGCGGCCGCCCTCGTCGCTCCTGGCGCGCCTGTTTTCGCGGTCGACGCGTCTTGCCAACAGTCTGGCCGATGGACAGCGCTTGACCCTGCAACGGCTGGACGAGCTGCTCGCCAGCAATGCTGTGCGGCCGATGCGCGTGGTCGGCGAAATTCTCGACCCCGAACGGATGCGCGCGGTCGGTCTCGAAGCCGCTGCCGCGTCGGCGACGGTTCCTGACGGTACCGTTCTGCGCGAGATCCGGCGCGGGTTTTTCCACGAAGGCGAGCTGTTGCGAGTCGCCGAAGTCATCGTCAGCAAGAAAGCGAACAGAACATGACAGAAATCATCATCGGCATCGATCTCGGGACCACCAACTCCGAGGTGGCGATCGTCCGCGACGGGCGTGTCGAGGTCCTGGAGGTGGCGCCGGGGGTGCGTATTCTCCCCTCGGTCGTTGGCGTCGGCGATGACGGCGCGCTGCTGATCGGCCAGGCGGCGCGCAACCAGTATGTGCTGCATCCCGAGCGCAGCGTGCGCTCGATCAAACGCCGGATGGGCGAATTCACCGCCGTGCACATGGCCGGCAAGGATTACAGCCCGCAGGAAATCTCGGCGATGATCTTGCGCCGGCTGCGCGAGATTGCCGAGGCGCATACCGGCGAGACCGTCACCAAGGCGGTGATTACCGTGCCCGCGTATTTCTCGGATGCGCAGCGTCAGGCGACGCGCGAGGCTGGCGAGATCGCCGGCCTGGAGGTGATGCGCATCATCAACGAGCCGACCGCTGCCGCGCTGGCCTACGAAAGTTGCCACAGCGGTGCGCGCAAGGTACTGGTCTACGACCTTGGTGGTGGCACTTTCGACGTCTCGGTGGTCAATCTGGAGAGTGCCGTCGTCGAGGTCCTCGCCAGTCACGGCAACAATCACCTCGGCGGCGACGACTTCGACCTGCAACTCGTCACCTTTGCCGTCGAACACCTGCAGCGCGAGAACGGCATCGACGTTCGCGATAATGCGGTCGCCATGGCGCGCCTGCAGCGAGCCGCCGAAGCCGCCAAGATCGCCCTGTCGGACCAGCCCTACGCGATCTTGTCCGAAGAGTACCTGCTGGAGAAGGACGGCGTGCCCGTGCACCTGTCGGTCGAGGTCTCGCGCGACGAGTACGAGGAAATGATCGCCCCCTTCGTTGCCGAAACGATCGAGGCGGTGCACGTCGCGCTGAGTGGCGCCGGGTTGACGGTCAGCGAGATCAACGAAATCCTGCTGGTCGGAGGCGCGACGCGCACGCCGCTGGTGCAGCGGCGGCTGGAACAGGATCTCGGCCTGCAACCGCGCGCCGAGGTCGATCCCGACCTCTGCGTCGCGATGGGCGCCGCCATCCAGGCGGCGGTGATCGCCGGTGGCCAGGCGCCGACGGTGCTGGTCGACGTCACGCCCTACACCTTCGGTACCAGCGCCATCGGTCCGCTCAACGGCGAGATCTATCCCTACTGCTTCGTTCCGCTGATCCGCAAGAACACGCCGATTCCGGTTTCCAGGAGCGAAGGCTTTTTCACTGTTTACGATGGCCAGACCAAGGTCGATGTCAACGTCTACCAGGGAGAAGACCCCGATGCGCTGAACAACATCGAGATCGGGCGGTTCACCATCGAGGGCCTGCGCGATGCTCCGGCAGGCAACCCGCTGATCACCACCTTCGCGCTGGATGTGAACGGCATCCTGCAGGTGACTTCGCGCGAAAAGGAAAGCGGCCTGGTGCATTCGATCACCATCGACAACGCCATCGGGCGTTTTGCCGGTGACAAGTTGACGGCCGCGCGCGAGCGGATCGACGGGATGTTCGGTGATCGGGAAGAGGCGGGCGCGGCCGAAGCTGTCGGCGGTCGGCGGCTGCGTGTCGAGGCGACGGCGCTGATCGAAAAAGCCGAGCGCCAGATGACCTCCGCGGGTGCCGAAGACTCGGAGGACCTGGTGAATGGTATCGAGGCCGTCAAGGACTGCCTCGCCGGATCCCGATCCGAAGCCGAACTGAAGACGGCCATCGATGCGCTCGCCGACCTGCTCTATTATCTCGATGCCTGAAGTCCTCGATCGCTGTCAGGCCTGCCGCGCACGCTTGACCGAGAGCGCGGTCTGTCCTCGTTGTGGCTGCGATTTCTCGCTCGCACGCAGGGCGCTGGAGCAGGGCCGGCATTGGCTGGACGACGCGCTGCGCTCGCTGGCGGTCGGTGACCGGGCGGCGGCCCGGCGCCAGGTCGATGCCGCTCTGGCCTTGAGCGGACCGCGCCTGGCACTGGCGCTGAAGACCTTCCTCGCCGGCGAACCGCGCTCCCGCCGAACGAGGTCCGCCGCGAATGCCGACGCTTCATCGCATCGCGCCGAGATCAGCCCGGACGGTCTGCCGCAAGGTGAATTGCCTGACCCGGATCGGGTCGAGGCCCAGTAATGGTGCGAGCCGGCCGGGACGCGAGCTGAAACGCGGCGTTGGTCGGATAGAGAGATCAGCCGCGTCAGCCGCTTGCCGCGGGTGGCGCAGCGCCCGGCATCGCGGCGCTGTCGTCAGCCGGCACCTGTTCCATGGCCAGCACCTCGAACAGCGTCGCGATTCCCTCGGCCGCGTGTTCGAGCGACTTGGCGTCTTCGGCAGTCAGGCTGCCGGGGGCCGACTGCAGCCGCTGGGCGACCTCGATCACTTGCTCGCCGTGCCGCAGCAGGCGGCCACGGATGGCGTTGAGTTGCTGAAGTCTGGCGATCGTGGCGCGGCGCAGATCCTGCATCGCCTCGTCCTTTTCCTCATCGGTGCTGGCGCCCAGCAACTCGCGGCGGGCGCTTACTTCGTCCATCGATTCCTTCCACCAACGCAGGAATGTCGTCCGGTGATCGACCAGTGCGTTCAGGGACTCGCCCATCGAATTGATCTCGTCGCGACCACCGCTGATCGTCGGGACATGGTCGCTCGGCCTGCCGTAGGCCAGGCCGTCGAGCAGGCCGGCCATTTGCCGGACCGGGCGGACGATGCGCGCGGTGATCGCCAGTGCGAGGACGACCGACAGCACGATTGCACAGCTCATCAGCAGCAGGCTCGCGCGGGCGCTCTCCTGCGACGACTGGTCGATCTCGGCGACGCGGCTGGCCATCACCTGGTTGGCCTGGTCGACGTTCTGTTTGACCAGCGGCGCGACGCGATCAGCCGCCGAGTTCATTTCCCTGGTCAGCGTCGCGATGCTGGAAGTCTGCGCGACCAGCGCCAGGAAGTCGCGCTCGTAATCGTGCAGCAGGCCGGTGAGCAGCGTCTTGTCGGCGTCCGATAGGGCCGATTCGGCGATCTGCGCGCGAATCGACCTGGCGATGGCGACGACCATCGGCGGGTAGGAGTCGTCGCCGCGGAGCAGGAAGTCCTTCTCGCGCCGCCGCATCTGCAGGACGCTGGTCTCCAGATTGGGGACGTGATAAGCGGTGAGGATCGCCTCGATGTGGTGTGCGGCGTCGCGGAAAGGCCCTTTGCCGCCGTCGATATTGCCCGATTTGAGCGCGCGTTCAGCGTAAGGCTCAAAGGTCCTGGCGTACGTCGCCAGTTCGGCCAGCAGTTGTTGCCTGACCGCTGCCTGCAGTTCAGACGTTTCCAGCAGCTGACGCAATTCGCCGAGCAGTTTGCGAACGCGCTCGCGATAGGCCGCGTCCTGCCGCAAGGCGAGATCCTTCTCGCTACGGCGGATCTGCAGCAGGAGCGTGTAGAGGCGGTCGACGTTGTAGGCGGCCGAAAGCTCCTGCAAGCGATGGACGTTCTCGCGGAAGGCGCCCTGCAGCCCCGAGTTCTCGTCCAGACCCATGATCCGCCAGGCGCCGGCCACCGCCTCGAAACTCTGCTGGTAGGTGGTCACCAGTTCCTGCAGCGAGGCCGCCGTCTGTCGCGAGTCCTGGTCTACCGCAGCCAGGGCAGCGATTTTGCCGAGCAAGGTTTGCAGGCGCTGATCGACCTCGCCGGCGAAGGTCTCCCGACGTTCGATGAGGAAGCTTTTTTCCGCGTCGCGAACGGCGGCCAGCTCGATCTCGATCTCCAGTGCCAGCGACTTTCGCAGCTCGAAACCCTGCAGCTGGTGGTAGTCGCCGAGGACCGACTGAAGCGTCTGGTGGTACTGCCAGACGACACCGACGAACAGCAGTCCGACCAGCGCGAAGCCGAGTCCGATCTTCTCACCGATGCGCAACCTGCTGGCCAACTTGTCCACTTCGTGCTCCCGGGTCGTGCAACTCGTGCTCGGTGTGGCTGGGCCACCTGCACGGCGTCGCAGCGCACGCGGCAAGGCGAGCGGTCAGGGTCGGCAGGTGGGGACGAAAAGCTGTTGAAGACAGAGTATATCGGCAGCGTCGAAGCCGTGTCGACCCGCATTGCCCGGTAGGCCGACCCGGGCACGATCAGGGATGTTCAGCGTCGGCCGGTGATGGCGGCGTTACCGCGGTCGCCGCGACCGGGCGCCCATGCATTCGGCGCCATGCCAGCGGCGAGACGTTCTGCCAGCGCTTGAAGGCGTGCGCAAAGGCGCTGGCGCCGGAATAGTCGAGCACGGTTGCGATCTGGGCCAGCGACAGGTCGGTATGTCGAATCAGGCGTAGCGCCAGGCCGCAGCGAACGTCGTCGAACAATTCCCGGTAGCTTGTCCCCTCGCGTTCGAGCATCCGGTTCAGGCGGCGAGGGTTGATCGACATTGCGCCGGCAACGGCGGCCAGGGAGCACCGCCGCAGGACCGCCATCGCCAGCACCAGTCGGCGGACCTGCGCGAGGGTATCCAGGCCGTGCTGGCTGCTGATGTTGTCTAGTTGTTCCTTCAGCAGTTTGAATTGATTGGGGTCCGCGCCGGCAATCGGGAGTTTCAGATCACCGGCGGGAAAGACCAGTGACGAGTTCTCGGCATCGAACTCGATCGGGCACTGAAAGATCTGTTGATACGGTCGCTGGTTCTCCGGCCGGCACCGCGAGAGCAGTACGGCCCGCGGCTTCCACTGCGGGCCGCAGAGCAGGCGCATCAGGTTCAGCGCAACTACCATCGTGCCGTCGAGGATCTGGTCAACGCCGGCGACCGGTCCGGCAAACAAGGTGTAGCCGAGGGTGGCGGTGTCACCGTCTACCGTGCGTGTCGGGATCGCCCCGCGGGCGTTGAGGTGAAAGAAGTTCTGCAGGTGTACCAGCGCCGTGCCGACGTCGGCGCAGTGCGGCAGAAGCTCGCCGATCATGCCAAGCGACCGTGCGGTAACCGTTCGCCCCAGGGTCAGGCCAAAATGGCGACAGCCGGTCGCTGCAACGCAGCGATCCAGCAGCTCTCCCACCGTTTGCAGCGAGATCGTGTTGGCGGGGTTGGCAAACAGTTCGCCTGAAAGCCCGATACTGGCGAACAGCGCTTCGGGATCGACGCCGAAGCGACGGATTGACTGCGCCAGGTTGGCCAGCGGAGCAACTCGAACAAAGCCCTCCGGAACGTCGCCGTAGGGCTTCTCAATCTTCGTTACGGGTGCCCTGTCCAACTTCTCCATGGTCGTCTGCACTCGCTTTCAGCGGCGTGTGGTTGTCGCAAATTATCAAGCAGTTTGCACGCGGCAAGTAGACAATCGCTCCCGGACGTTCGCTGGGGCGTTCCGTGCGGCACGCGAAAATGGTCATTGGAGGGCCGCGCTGGTGTTTCCGGCGGCTTCTCCTCGTCTGGCGGCGAAGCTGCTCGCTGCCAGGATCATCGTCGAGTCGCAGTGCTTGGGAGCGATGACCTTCGGCTCGTCGGCGTTGGCCGCGGAGGGTGCAACGCGGTCAGTGTTGGTTTGCACCTTTGTTCTCTTGTTGTCTACTTACTCGTACGGAGGATGTCATGCGCACACGGTTCTGGCTCATCGGAGTTGCTCCCGCCGCTTTCTTTGCGGGCGCCGCTGTCGCCCAATACCCGATCATGGAC
>DPSD01000568.1:5115-5308 GCA_003538495.1 Accumulibacter sp. | reverse complement strand
GTCGACGGCAGCGCTTTCTGGCTCCGGGGATTGGCACCCATCGGCCTGGCACAGGCCATGGCCTGGCTTGATCGAGCGATCAGCGTCCGATGATGTCCTGATCCCGAACGAGCGGCAGACGGTGGGGGCCCCGCCCGGGCGGGGACCCCACACAGTTTGCTCCTGTCATTGGAACGGCCGTTCTGGTTTGATC
>DPSD01000568.1:0-4850 GCA_003538495.1 Accumulibacter sp. | reverse complement strand
CCGCTCCGATTTATCACCAGGAGTGGTCATCAACTCGATTGATCCGAAAGCCTTGTTTCGCCTGTCCGTCCTCGGTCCCCTGATCAGCCGCGAGCAACTGGAACGGGGAGAACTGCAGATCGCGCAGCTTCTCCCAGGCGACGACGGCAGCATGCACGGATACTGCTGACCACATACCCGTCTTAACCTGCCGCAACTTCTGATCAGTGAGGCTTGCGGTATCGGTAAGTCCACGTCTTCCGGTCGGAGTAGGCCTCTAGGCGAAGGCCAGGGGCCTCCGCACTGGTAAGATGCTGTCCTCGCTGCAGTAACTTGATTGCCCGCGCGTCGAACGTCATGGCGACCTCTCAGTATAGGTTTTCAAAGCCCTTGGCATCGGCAGTATAGGTTTTTGAAAATGCACCAAGACCTATACTAAAAAGCAAAGCGTCGATAAGCCTAGACAATCTTCAATGGTCCTTGCGAGATCCAGAGCGTTATAAATTTAACACTATATTTCAACGGCTTGTATGCAATATGCCGAAAAATCAAGACGCAAGAGACAGTGCAGGATCCGCGCACACGCCGATGATGCAGCAATACCTGCGGATCAAGGAACAGCATCCCGGCCTGCTGCTGTTCTACCGGATGGGTGACTTCTACGAGCTGTTTTTCGACGATGCGGAAAAGGCGGCGCGGCTGCTGGGCATCACCCTGACGTCGCGCGGCCAGTCGGCCGGGCAGCCGATCCGGATGGCCGGGGTGCCGTACCACGCGGTCGAGCAGTACCTGGCGAAACTGGTCCGGCTGGGCGAGTCGGTGGTGATCTGCGAGCAGATCGGCGATCCGGCGACCAGCAAGGGACCGGTAGAGCGCGCCGTGGCGCGCATCGTCACTCCCGGTACGCTGACCGACGCGGCGCTGCTCGACGAGAAGCGCGACGCGCTGCTGCTGGCGATCCACGCGACGCGGCAACTCGTTGGTCTGGCGTGGATCAACCTGGCGAGCGGCGAGTTCCGCGTCTGCGAAGTCGCTCCGGCGCGACTGGCCGCGACGCTGGAGCGCATTCGGCCCGCCGAGATGATCGTTGCCGAGGGCTTTGACCCGGGCTTTGCGGTCGAGGCTGCGTTGACGCGTCGGCCCGACTGGCACTTCGACGTCGAGGCGGCGAGCCGCGAACTGCGCGCGCATTTCGGCACCAGCTCGCTCGCCGGTTTCGGCGCCGACGGGCTGCGCCCGGCAATTGCCGCCGCCGGTGCCCTGCTGCGCTACGCGCAGGCGACGCAGGCCCGCGCGCTGCCGCACCTGCTAGCGCTGATCGTCGAACGCGACACGACCTTCCTCGGGCTGGACACGGCCACCCGACGCAACCTCGAACTCACCGAGACCCTGCGTGGACAGCCTGCCCCGACGCTGTGCAGCCTGCTCGACAACTGCGTCACGTCAATGGGCTCGCGATTGCTGCGCCATGCGCTCCACCACCCCCTGCGTGACCCGGCGATCCCGACCTCCCGCCACGCGGCGATTGCCATGCTGCTCGACGACGGCGAGCAGAGCCCGCGGGAGCTGCGGCAGGCCTTGCGCGGCTTTGCCGACATCGAGCGGATAGCCGGCCGCGTCGCGCTCTACAGCGCGCGGCCGCGCGACCTCGCCAGCCTGCGCGACAGCCTCGGTCGTCTGGCCGAACTGCGCGCGCCGCTGTTCGCCTCCGCCGCGCCACTGCTCGCGGAACTGCACCAGCAACTGGCCACACCGGCCGCCGCGATCGATCTGCTGCGCCGCGCGATCCTGCCAGAGCCCGCCAGCCTGATTCGCGACGGTGGCGTCATCGCCAACGGCTTGGACGCCGAGCTCGACGAGTTGCGCGCCTTGAACGACAACTGCGGCGCATTTCTGCTCGAACTCGAAACACGCGAACGCGAGCGCACGGGGATCGCCAACCTGAAAGTCGAGTACAACCGTGTGCACGGATTCTTCATCGAAGTGACGCATGCTCAAGCCGCCAAAATCCCCGGCGATTATCGTCGCCGGCAAACCTTGAAGAATGCGGAGCGCTATCTGACCCCCGAGCTCAAGTCCTTCGAAGACAGGGCCCTGTCGGCCAAGGACCGCGCGCTGGCCCGCGAAAAGCTGCTCTTCGACGGCCTGCTGGCCGAACTGCAGGCCGAACTGCCGTGCCTGCAGCAGATCGCGCACGCGGTGGCTTACGTCGATTTGCTGGCGGCGCTGGCCGATACGGCTCTGCGGCGCAACTATTGCCGACCGCTGTTTTCGTGCGAGCCCGGTCTGCTGATCGAGGGCGGGCGACACCCGGTCGTCGAAGAGCAGCTCCCTGGCGGCGAGACCTTCATCGCCAACCAGACGCTTCTCGGCGACGGCCGCCGGCTGTTGCTGATCACCGGCCCGAACATGGGCGGCAAGTCGACTTACATGCGACAGACGGCGCTGATCGCCCTGCTCGCCCACGTCGGCAGCTTCGTGCCAGCCAGCAAGGCAGTCCTCGGCCCGCTCGACCAGATTTTCACGCGCATCGGCGCCGCCGACGACCTGGCTGCCGGACGCTCGACCTTCATGGTCGAGATGGCCGAATCGGCCGCCATCCTGCATCACGCGACCGAGCGCAGCCTGGTGCTGATGGACGAAGTCGGGCGCGGCACCTCGACCTTCGACGGGATGGCACTCGCTTTTTCGATCTGTCGCCACCTGCTCGAGAAAAACCGCTGCCTGACACTGTTTGCCACGCACTACTTCGAGCTGACGCTGCTGGCCAACGAGTACGCCGAACTGGCCAACGTCCATCTCGGTGCGATCGAGCACGGCGAGCGCATCGTCTTCCTGCACGCCGTCGAAGAAGGCCCGGCCAGCCAGAGCTACGGGATTCAGGTCGCAGCGCTGGCCGGGATCCCCTCGTCGGTACTTCGCGCCGCCAGACGGCAGTTGCGCGAGTTCGAACAGCGGGCGGCGATCAACCCGTTGCAGCCGGATCTCTTCGCCACGGCACAGTCCACCGCCGCCGAAGCGCTCGAGCCAGCGAGCCATCCGGCGATCGACAGGCTGCTGGCGGTCGATCCTGATCAACTCACCCCGCGAGAGGCGCTCGATACCCTCTATGAACTGAAGTCGCTGCTCCGATGACCCTGCACCCGCGGACAATTGCCGGTCTGCTGGCCGCCGTCGGACTGCTGCTCGCCAGCGTTTCGCACGCCGAGACCTGGCGTTTTGCGGTCATTGGCGACACCCCCTACAGCGGCTACGAAGAGCACGAGTTACCGTACATGCTCGAGAACATCGCCGCGGAGAACCCCCAACTCATCGTCCACGCCGGCGACTTCAAGGGCAGCAGGGTGGTTTGCAGCGACCAGTTGTTTCTTGATCGCCGGGCACTATTCGACGCTTCGACGGTGCCGCTGGTCTATGTTCCCGGCGACAACGAATGGACCGACTGCCGGCAACTGGCTGCCGGCCGCTTCGACCCTCTGGAACGTCTGCAGAAATTGCGTGAGGTCTTCTTCGCCCTGCCGCGCTCGCTTGGTCAGCGAACGGTGCCGGTCGAGCAACAGTTGGGCGGCTACCCGGAACACCTGCGCTGGCGGCTGGGGCCAGTACTCTTCGTATCGCTGAACGTGCCAGGCCCGAACAACAACTTCGGCATGGGCAGCACACCGGGGCCGGAGTTCCTGGCACGCAACCCGCGGGTCATCGACTGGCTGGAACAGGGCTTCGCGGCGGCCCGCCGAGAGCGCGCCGCCGGCATTGTCGTCGTCATGCAGGCCAACCCGGGATTCAAGCACTATACCGCCGGCCTCGCGCATTCAGGCTACCGGCAGTTGCTGGACACCCTGCGCCGCGAAACCATGGCGTTCCCTGGGCAGGTCCTGCTGGTCCACGGCGACACGCACTGGCGCCGCACCGACCACCCGCTGCGCGATCCGATCGGCAAGCTGCCGATTGCGAACTTCACGCGGCTGGAAACTTTCGGCTACCCGCTGATGGGTTGGGAGAAGGTGATCATCGATAGCGAGCACCCGCAGCTGTTCCGCTTCGAGGTTCATCCACACCAGCGTCATTGACCCCGGCCGGCAATCGTCCGTCGACAGAGGTCACCGCAAGCCCTAGACTTCACACGACAGATAGCCTTCGGAGAGCTGACCCATGAAGCTGATCTCTTTGTTGCGCAGTGCCCTGGCCGCGCTGATCGTCGGGGTGGCACCTGCCGTGGCCGGCGTAGCCGATATCGTGATCGGACAGGTCGCGGCTTTCAGCGGCCCACTGGCCCCGACCGGAACGCACATGCGCGCCGGTGCGCAGTTGTACTTTGACGCGGTCAATGCCGAGGGCGGCGTCCACGGTGCCAGGATTCGCCTGATTTCGAAGGACGACGGCTACAAGACCGACGAGACGGTCCGTCTGGCTCGTGAACTGCTCAAGGAGTCGCGGCCGCTGGCGTTCATCGGCTTCGTCGGCACCGGTAACGTCGAGGCGATGCTCGAGAAGAAGGTGCTCAGCGATGCCGGCATTCCGCTGATCGCCGTGCGTACCGGAGCGGCATCGGTCGTGCAACGAAACGACCCGTTACTGTTCCTGACGCGCGCCAGCTACGCGGAAGAGGTGCAGAAAATCATCGACCAGTACGCAACCACCGGCTACACCCGCTTTGCCATCCTCTATCAGGACGATGCCTTCGGGCGTGACGTACTCGGCAGCACCGAGCAGGCGATCAGCAAGGCGGGTGGCACCCTGTTGGCGACCGATTCCTACCCGAAAAACACCACCGAGGTCGGAGCCGCCG
The DNA here is from genome assembly GCA_003538495.1 of Accumulibacter sp. Next base: position 82 of record DPSD01000568.1, on the reverse strand, counting down.
TCAAGACCATTGCCGCCGCCAAGCCGCAGGCGGTGATCATGATCGCCAATACCGCGGCCAGCGCCGAGTTCCTGAAACAGTC
>DPSD01000567.1:15054-15208 GCA_003538495.1 Accumulibacter sp. | reverse complement strand
GGACGTAGGTGCCGATCAGGATACGGCGCTTGACTTCCGCACCGAAGCCTTGCGCCCGGGTCTTGCTGTACAGGTCGTTGAGATCCTGGTATTGCGGCGCCCGATAGCCATAGCGTACGCCATCGAAACGCGCCAGGTTCGAGCTGGCTTCGGC
>DPSD01000567.1:14469-14766 GCA_003538495.1 Accumulibacter sp. | reverse complement strand
CCAGGTTCGAGCTGGCTTCGGCGGGTGCGATCACGTAATACGCGGCGACCGAGAGGTGCGTGCTGGGCAGGCTGATGGCGACCGTCTCGGCGCCGAGCTGGCGGTAGTCGGCGATCGCTGCTTCGACCAGTCGCATCACCTCGGGGCTGCATCCTTCGCCAAAAAACTCGTCCGGCAGGCCAATCCTCAAGCCAGCCAGTGGTTTGTCGCCGGGGGGCACGTTGAGCTCGCGGCTGTAGTCTTCGAGCGGGCGGTCGAGGCTGGTCGAGTCGCGCTCGTCGAAGCCGGCCATGGTGT
>DPSD01000567.1:14016-14200 GCA_003538495.1 Accumulibacter sp. | reverse complement strand
AAGCCGGCCATGGTGTTGAGCAGCAGCGCGCAGTCGGCCGCCGAGCGCGCCAGCGGGCCCGCCTGGTCGAGTGATGAGGCGAAGGCGATCATCCCGTAACGCGAGACGACGCCATAGGTCGGTTTCATTCCGGTCAGGTTGCACAGGGCAGCCGGCTGGCGGATCGATCCGCCGGTGTCGGTGC
>DPSD01000567.1:7903-13722 GCA_003538495.1 Accumulibacter sp. | reverse complement strand
CGGTGTCGGTGCCGGTGGCTGCCGGCGCCAGGCGCGCGGCGACCGCCGCCGCCGAGCCGCCGGACGATCCGCCGGGAACGCAACTGGCGTCCCAGGGGTTCTTGACTGGTCCGTAGAACGACGTTTCGTTCGAAGAACCCATGGCGAACTCGTCCATGTTGGTCTTGCCGAGCAATACCGCTCCCGCCGCCGCGAAGCGGGCAATCACCGCCGCGTCGTAGGGGCTGACGAAATTGCCCAGGATTTTCGACCCACAGGTGGTCAGCCAGCCGCGGGTGCAGAAGATATCCTTGTGGGCGATCGGGATGCCGGTCAGCGGGCCGGCTTCACCCCTCGCCAGTTGTTCGTCGGCGGCGCGAGCCTGCGCCAGGCTGCTGGCCGGATCTACGGTGATGAAGGCGTTGAGCTGCGGGTCATGCCGCGCGATTCGTTCGAGGTAGAGTTGCGTCAGTTCGACGCTCGAAATCTCTCTTGCGGCCAGTGCCTGGCGCAGGGCCTGCAGGCTGCGCTCGATCATTCGATGACCTTCGGCACGAGGTAAAGGCCAGCCTCGGTCTCCGGGGCGATGGCCTGGAAAGCGGACCGTTGATCGAGTCCGTCAGACTCGTTGACGTGGTCGGCACGCAGGCGCTGCGCCAGGTCCTGGGCGTGCGCCATCGGTTCGACGCCTTGCGTATCAACGGCCTGCATCTCTTCGATCAGGGAAAAAATGCCATTCAGGTGGGTGAGCGTGCTCTGCGCCTCGGTCTCGCTGATTTCGATTCGGGCGAGGTGGGCAACGCGGTGGACCTGTTCTAGGGTCAGCGACATGGTTGGGAAATCACTAAGGTGTTAAACGAGGTAGCCATATAAGGTATCATAAAAGTTTTTCCCACCGCAGCCCCGCGGGCCATCACGGATTTCGCAAGCATGTTCAGTTTTCTGCGCAGTTATTTTTCGAACGATCTCGCCATCGACCTTGGCACGGCCAATACCCTGATCTACGTGCGCTCGAAGGGAATCGTCCTCGACGAGCCGTCAGTGGTCGCCATCCGGACCGAGGGTGGGCCCAGCTCCAAGAAGACCATCCAGGCCGTCGGCAAGGCAGCCAAGGAGATGCTTGGCAAGGCGCCTGGCGCGATTACCGTCATCCGGCCGATGAAGGACGGCGTGATCGCCGACTTCACGGTCACCGAGCAGATGCTCAAGCAGTTCATCAAGAAGGTGCATGACTCACGACTGCTGTCACCCTCGCCGCGAATCATCATTTGCGTGCCGTCGGGGTCGACCCAGGTCGAGCGCCGCGCCATTCGCGAGTCGGCGATCGGTGCCGGCGCAAGTCAGGTGTTCCTGATCGAGGAGCCGATGGCGGCGGCGATTGGCGCCGGCCTGCCGGTGTCCGAGCCGACCGGTTCGATGGTCGTCGACATCGGTGGCGGGACCACCGAAGTCGGCGTCATTTCGCTTGGCGGCATGGTCTACGCTGGTTCGGTGCGCGTCGGTGGCGACAAGCTCGACGAGGCGATCATGAACTACATCAGTCGCAATTACGGCATGTTGATTGGCGAGAACACGGCTGAAAACATCAAGAAGAGAATTGGTTCGGCGTTTCCCGGAGCCGAGGTGCGCGAGATGGAGGTCTCGGGGATCAACAAGGCCGAAGGCATTCCGCGCAAGTTCACCATTTCTTCGAATGAAATCCTCGAGGCGCTGACCGAACCGCTGAACAGCGTGGTTTCGGCGGTAAAGTCGGCGCTCGAGAAGACCCCGCCGGAACTCGGTGCCGACATCGCCGACAAAGGCATGGTGCTGACCGGTGGCGGTGCCTTGCTGCGCGACCTCGATCGCCTGCTGATGGAGGAGACCGGTCTGCCGGTGATCGTCGCCGAGGAGCCGCTGACCTGCGTGGCCCGGGGCTGTGGTCTGGCACTCGAAAAGATGGATAATCTCGGCAGCATTTTCGCTTCCGACTGAAGACGCGCGGCCTGAGTGCCGCGAGTCGCCGACTTCGATCCTCGATTGATAGACCATCAGCCGCCACCGTTTTTCAAGCGCGGGCCGGCGCCCGTAGCGTTGCTTTCGTTCTATGTGGCGCTTTCGATCGCGCTGCTGGTCGTCGATGTGCGCTTTCGCACGCTTGAGGTCTTGCGCCAGGGCCTGTCGATGTTCACCCACCCCGTACAGCACCTCGCCCATTTTCCGGCGCAGTTCCTGGACAACGCCGGCAGCTATTTCGCCACCCTGACGCGTTTGCAGGATGAAAACGCGGAACTGAAACGTGCTCGCCTCGAGAACGTCGCGACGCTGCTCCGCAGCCAGCAGATCGAGGTCGAGAACCAGCGTCTGCGCAAGCTGCTTGGCGTCAAGGAGCGGCAGCAGGTCAGTGGCCAGGTCGCGCAGATCCTTTATTCGGCGCGCGACCCGTACGCGCGGCGTGTCGTCATCGACAAGGGGCAACAGGACAAGGTCGTCGCCGGGCAACCGGTGATTGATGACGCCGGAATCGTCGGCCAGGTAACCCGGGTATTTCCCTTCGTGGCGGAAGTCACCCTGATTACCGACAAAGAGCAGGCGGTACCCGTTCAGGTCGTACGAACCGGCCTGCGCTCGGTCGTTTTCGGCCTGGGCAGCGGGCAGCTGGAACTGCGCTTTGTCCCGGCCAATGCTGATATCCAGAATGGCGACGTGCTGGTGACCTCGGGGCTGGACGGGATCTTTCCGCCGGGTTTCCCGGTGGCCAAGGTGGTACACATCGAAAGCGACACCGCTTACTCGTTTGCCCGGATCTTCTGCGTGCCCCTGGCGGGCGTCGAGCACTTCAGCGAGGTGATGGTGCTCGATCCCCGCCCGCCGGTGGTCTTGCCGGAGGAGCTGGCGAGCGAGGCGACTGGCAAGGATGGCAAGGCTTCGGCCCGATCCGGACAGGCGAAGAAGAAACGCCTGAAAAGGGACTGAGGCGGTGCAGACCAGCTACTCGTCATCGCGCATCCTGCTACCGGTAAGGCCGTGGTTCATCGGCTTCACGTTGCTGGTCGCGCTGGTGCTCAACTTCCTGCCGACTTCGGTGTGGCCCGCGGTGCCCGACTGGCTGGCGCTGGTGATCGTTTTCTGGAGTGTTCGCGAGCCGCGCCTGGTCGGCATGGGGCTGGCCTTTGTCTTCGGCCTGGCAATGGACGTTGCCGATGCCAGCGTGCTGGGTCAGCACGCGCTGGCGTATGTGTTAGTGGCCTACGGGGGGGCTTCGCTGTCGCGTCGCATTCTGTGGTTTCCGCTTGGCCAGCAAGCGTTGCAGGTCTTTCCGTTGCTGCTGCTGGTGCAGTTGGTGCAACTCGGCGTGTGGGCCATGGTTGGTGCCGACTTCCCCGGCATGGCTTATCTCCTCGGACCGTTCTTCGCCGCCCTGTTGTGGCCGCTGCTCACTTTTGTCCTCCTGCTACCGCAGCACCAACCCGTCGACCGCGATGCCAACCGCCCGCTGTGAGCCAGCGCTAGCCAGGTTGCGCGTCGCGCGACCCTGGTCTTCGGCCGCGGGCGGGGCACCGTCGTTGAGGGAGTGACCGTGCCCGCCCATCATTCGACGCTGAACGCTCCGGATGGCGAGCTTCATCGCTTCCACTTCCGCGTCATTCTGGCCGGCATCGCCGTGCTGGGGGCACTGGCACTTCTGGCTACCCGGTTTTTTTACCTGCAGGTGGTCCAGCACGACTACTACACCACCCGTGCCGAGGACAATCGCATCTCGGTGGTGCCGATCGTCCCCAATCGCGGAGTGATCGTCGATCGCGCCGGTGTCGTCCTGGCGCGCAACTACTCGGCCTTTACGCTGGAAATCACGCCATCGAAGGTCGCCGACCTTGAAGCGACGATCGATGGACTGGGCCAGCTGATCGAAGTACTGCCCAAGGACCGCAAGCGCTTTCGCAAGTTGCTGGAGGAGAGCAAGAGCTTCGAAAGCCTGCCGATTCGGACCCGATTGAGCGAGGAAGAAGTGGCCAGGTTTGCTGCCAACCGCTACCTGTTCCCGGGCGTCGAGGTCAAGGCACGCCTGTTTCGCCAGTATCCCCTGGGTCCCATCGCTTCGCATGCCGTTGGCTACATCAATCGCATCAACAAGCGCGACCTGGAGATGATCGACGAAAGCGAGCTAGCGGCGAACTACCGGGGCACCGACCACATCGGCAAGACCGGCATCGAGCAGAAATACGAGTTTCAGTTGCACGGCGAAACCGGTTACGAGCAGGTCGAGATCGACGCTGGTGGCCGGGCGATTCGCAGCCTGTCGCGCACCGCGCCGATTCAGGGCAGCAGGCTGACGTTGACGCTGGACGTCAAGTTGCAGGAAATGGCCGAGAAGGCTTTTGGCGACCGCCGCGGCGCCCTGGTGGCGATCGAGCCGGCGACCGGCGGGATTCTGGCACTGGTCTCCAACCCGTCATTTGACCCGAATCTGTTCATCGATGGCATTCGCAGCGATGACTGGGAACTGCTCAACAATTCGCCGGAAAGGCCGATGCTCAACCGGGCGCTCAATGGCACCTATCCCCCGGGTTCGACGTTCAAGCCGTTCATGGCCCTGGCGGCGCTGGAAACCGGCAAACGCACGCCTGGTCAGGCAATTTCGGATCCCGGGTTCTTCAACTTCGCCGGCCATCACTTTCGCGATGACAAGAAGGGCGGGCACGGCACGGTCGACATGTACAAGTCGATCGTCCATTCCTGCGATACCTACTACTACATGCTGGCCAACGACATGGGCATTGATGCCATCGCCCGGTTCATGGGTCAGCTCGGATTTGGCCAGAAGACCGGGGTAGATATCGAGGGCGAGTCGGAAGGTGTGCTGCCGTCACCCGAGTGGAAAAAGCGTCGCTTCAGACGGCCCGAGCAGCAGAAATGGTTTGCCGGGGAAACGATTTCGATCGGCATTGGCCAGGGCTACAACTCGTACACCCCGATCCAGCTGGCGCAGGCAACGGCCGCCATCGCCAACAACGGCGTAATGTTCCGTCCCCATCTGGTCAAGTACATCACCGACAGCCGGACTGGCGAGAAGACGATGATCGAGCCCGAACCGATGCGGCGCCTGGCATGGAAACCGCAGCATGTCGAGACCATCAGGAACGCTATGGTTGGCGTCAATACCCAGGGCACCGGCGCGCGCGCCTTTGCCGGTGCCGGCTACACGTCTGCCGGAAAGACCGGGACAGCGCAGGTTTTCAGCCTCAAGGGGAGCGAGTACAAGTCGTCCAGGTTGAAGCAGGAACTGCGCGACCATGCCCTGTTCATCGCCTTTGCACCGGCGGAAGCACCGAAAATTGCGCTGGCCGTGGTCGTCGAGAACGGCGGTTTTGGAGCCCAGTCAGCGGCGCCGATCGCGCGCATGGTTTTCGATTACTATCTGCTCGGCAAGCTACCCAAGGGGGCTGCCCAGGAAGACGATGTCGAGGAGGACTAACTGATGCTGCGGGAGTTCCTGGCGCGCGTCTGGCGGCGTCTGGTCGAGCATGTCGACGTGCCGCTGCTGCTGATCACGGTGGCGATCATGGTGGCCGGTCTGGCGACCGTCTTCAGCGCCACCTACGACGCCAACAACCGCCTGCTGGCACAGGCCCTGAACATGATCGTCGGGCTAGGCGCGATGTGGGCGGTCGCGCAGTTGCCACCGCAGAAGCTGATGCGTTTCGGTGTCCCGCTCTATCTCATTGGCATTCTTCTGTTGATCCTCGTGTATTTTTTCGGGATCAAGGTCAATGGCGCCAGGCGCTGGTTATCTCTGGGCTTCACGCGAATCCAGCCATCCGAGCTCTTGAAGATCGCGGTGCCGCTGATGCTCGCCTGGT
>DPSD01000567.1:1259-7651 GCA_003538495.1 Accumulibacter sp. | reverse complement strand
CCGCTGATGCTCGCCTGGTACTTCCACAAGCACGAAGCCGTTCTCAAGTTTCGCCACTTCGTGGGTGCCGGTGTGCTGCTGCTCGTCCCCTTTGTCCTGATTGCCAAGCAACCCGACCTTGGAACGGCGATTCTGGTCGGCGCCGCCGGCTTCTACGTCATTTTCTTTGCGGGCCTGCCATGGGGCGTGATGGTCGGGCTGTTCGCCGGCGCCGCCGGCGCCGCACCTTTCGTGTGGACCATGCTGCATGACTACCAGCGGAAACGTATCCTGACCCTCATCGACCCGACGACCGATCCGCTCGGATCGGGTTACCACATCATTCAGTCGACCATCGCCATCGGCTCGGGAGGCAGTTTTGGCAAGGGCTGGCTGGCCGGTACGCAGACCCACCTGGAGTTCATCCCCGAGCGTCATACAGACTTCATCCTCGCCGTCTTTTCCGAGGAACGCGGTTTGCTGGGCAACTGCATCCTGCTGTTGCTGTACCTGCTGCTGATCGGCCGTGGGCTGATGATCGCCGCCAAGGCGTCGACACTTTTCGCGCGGGTGGTGGCCGGATCGGTGACGCTGAGCCTGTTCACCTACGTCTTCGTTAACATGGGGATGGTCAGCGGGATTCTGCCGGTGGTGGGCGTCCCGCTCCCGTTCATGAGCTATGGAGGGACCGCGCTGGTGACCCTGTCGGTCAGCATCGGCATCCTGATGAGCATCCATTCGCACCGCATGTTGGTCCGAACATGAGGCGCGCCAAGGCGGGATGGGCTGATCGTTGGCTGTGCCCGGCGCTTTGGCTGTTGAGCGTACCGGTGCTGCTTGCCGCCTGTGCTTCGCAGCCGTCGGGCGTGTCGGAAACAGCTGCCCGGAACACCGCGCACGGCAAGGCGCCGGCCAGGAAGTCCGGCGTGGTGCAGAAGCGAGGAGGGGCTTACTACAAGGACGACGGTCCAGGCGAGGATATTCCGGACAATCTCGACGAGATTCCGGAGCCGCAACCGCAGCTCGAGCCCTTGCACCGCTTTGCCAACCGGCCTTATGTCGTGCTCGGCAAGGCCTACCAGCCGAACACCAGCCTTTCGCCGTATCAACAGCGCGGAGTTGCCAGCTGGTACGGGAAGAAGTTTCACGGCCAGAAGACGTCGATCGGCGAGCCCTACGACATGTTCTCGATGACCGCCGCCCACCCGACGCTGGCGATCCCGTCGTATGCCCGGGTGACCAATGTCAGCAATGGCAAATCGGTGGTCGTCCGGGTCACCGATCGCGGCCCCTTCCACGCCGACCGCATCATCGACCTGTCGTACGTCGCCGCCTACCGTCTGGGTTACGTGGACAACGGCAGCGCCCAGGTCCAGGTCGAGTCGATTCTGCCGGATGGCGCGACGACGATGACCTACGCGCAAGTGATGCCGCCGCCGCGCCCGCCGTTGGCGTCTGGTGCTCTTGCGGCTCAGTTTGCGCCGACAGCGGTGCCTGCCGACGGGCGTGACGAGATCGAGCTGCTGGCGGCAAGCCTGGGCCTGGACGTGGCATCGGCGCCTTTGCCGACGCCGCAACTGCGGCCCGTTCCAGAACCGCCGTCCCAGCCAGTGCCACAATCACCGCCGGTGCCTCGCTCACCATCGACAACGGTGCTTGCCGGCACGGCGCCGGCGCAGCCCGGAGTCTTTCTGCAGCTGGGCGCTTTCTCCAGCGCTGACAACGCCGAAAGTCTACGCCTGCACCTGATGCGCGAGCTGGACTGGCTCAACGAAGGGATCCAGATCACTGCCGGCGGCGGCATGCACCGGGTGCACATGGGTCCCTATCACAGCCGAGCCGATGCCGAACGCGTCGCCGAAAGAATTCGCCTGGCGCTTGGCTACAAGCCGACCTTCGTAGCGCGCTGATCAGTCGCCGCCCGCGTCCACCGATCGCGGGCGGAACACGCCCTGGACGACCTTCCTGCCTTTTTCGAGCTGCACCTCCTGGCCGACGATCTCCACCGGGATGACCGTGCCGTCGAGCTTGACCACGTCGCTATGGACCGCTTCGCCCGCATCGGCCTTGGCCAGTGTCAGCAACTGGCGAATATCCAGGCCGTCACCGGCGGCATGAAGCTCGCTTTGCAGAACGCCGAGAAGCTGCTGCAGTTGTCGACCGAACAGTCTCTCGGCCTGCGGGTTGGCGTCGAGAATATGCCCCGTGCGCGCGTCCGAAATCAGGATCGCGTCGCGCGCGCCAGCGAACAGTGCCTGGCGCAGGCTGTTCGCATCACGAAGCTCTTCTTCGATCAGGTGTAACTGGTGTTGCACCAGCGCCAGGCTGACCAGGCTGGCGACCGAATGCGCGAACAGTCGTTGCACCGAAGTCCAGGCGGAGTGGGGCCCGACCTGCTCGACGCAGAGCACCCCCTGCAGTTCTCCATTGACGTGGATCGGCGAGGCGATCAACGCGCTGATGCCGTTCATCAGCAGGTAGTCCTCGGTAAAAGCCTGCGTCGTCGGGTGTTTCATGGCATCGTCGGCGACGATCGGCTCGCCCCGCTCGAGTGCCCTGAAGTAGTCCGGGTAGCGTGCGGCGTGCAGCGTTATCCCGATGCTGTGCCGGTCGCGCGACAACTCGTAGAGATCGATGCATTCGAGACTGGCGTGCTCCGCCGTCAACCCCCACAGGCTGACGCGCTCGATGTTCAGCATCCGCCCTGTCGCGGCGGTGAGCTGGCGCAAGGTTTCGTCCAGGCTATTGCCGGGAAACCCGCGTCTTGCCAACTGGGCAAATGCGCCTTGCAGGTCAAGAGAGCTTGAAAGTTGTCGAAAGGGTGGCAGCATGGGGTCCGGACGAATCGACCTTCACGTGGGTCGGCATACCAGCAAGTGATCGCCATCGTACGTTCCGGTCAGCTGCCCACGCTGTGCGTTACTTCACGGAGCTGTCAAATTGGTGGCCGGATCGCGTCACAAAATCCGCACAGGCCAGATCGGGCCGGCTTGCTATAATTCGCCCTTTGCCAAGAATCCAGACATGCTCAAGCTTCGATCCCTACTCTTCGTGCTGTTTTGTCTTCCCGTTCTGGCGCTCGCCCAGCAGTTGCCGACGCCGCCGTCGCTGGCCGCCAAATCGTGGCTGCTGGTCGACATGACGGCCGGGCAGGTGCTGGCCGCGCAGGCGCCAGACGAGCGTCTGGAGCCGGCGTCCCTGACCAAGTTGATGACCGCTTACCTGAGTTTTGCGGCGCTCAAACAGGGCACCATCAAGCTTGACCAGGACGTGCTGATTTCCCAGAAGGCCTGGAAAACGGGTGGCTCGCGGATGTTCATCCAGGTCGGCACCGAGGTCAAGGTCGACGATCTGCTCAAGGGTATGATCGTGCAGTCGGGCAACGACGCCTGCGTCGCACTCTCCGAGGCCATTGCCGGTGACGAAGAGAACTTCGCGCAGATGATGAATCGCGAGGCGCAGCGGCTCGGCATGAAGGGCTCGCACTTCCGCAATTCGAACGGTCTGCCCGACCCCGATCACTACACCACTGCCCGTGATCTGGCGATCCTCGCCGGGGCGCTGATTCGCGACTTCCCGGAGGAATACGCCAAGTATTACTCGCTGAAGGAATTCCGTTACAACAACATCACGCAGCCGAACCGCAACCGCCTGTTGTGGATCGATCCGACCGTTGATGGTCTGAAGACCGGGTACACCGCTGCGGCGGGCTATTGCCTGGTTTCGTCGGCAAAACGCGGTCCGCGCCGCTTGTTGTCGGTGGTGCTCGGCGCCGCATCGTCCAATGCCCGCATGCAGGAATCCCTGAAGCTGCTCAACTACGGATTTCAGTTTTATGACGGCGTTCAGCTCTATGCGAAGAACGATCCGGTGACCACCCTGAAGGTCTGGAAGGGCCAGGAAAGCGCGGTCAAGATCGGTTTCGCGAATGATCTGGTGATTGTTGTTCCCAAGGGTTTCGGACCCAAGATCAAGACCGAATTGGCGTCACAGCAGCCTCTGATGGCTCCCGTGACGCTGGGACAGACACTGGCCACGCTGAAGGTCAGCGTGGACGGCAAGCCCTACGGCGACTATCCGGTGCTGGCGCTCGAAGCAGTGCCGGCGGCGGGGATCGTCGGGCGGATGGTCGACGCCGTCCGGATGTGGTTCAACTAGCAGAAGCCGCATCGCCACGGCGCATCGCCTGCGGGCGGGGCACCGTGGTCGGCGCGTAGGCGCTCCCGCTCCCGCCCGGCCGCGCGCTGCGCATCCGGCGGCTGAGCCGGATTCGTCGCCAGGAGAAAGGTTGCCAATGACCGCCTATCTGAACGGGCAGTTCCTGCCGCTCGAGGAAGCCAGGATTTCGCCTCTGGATCGAGGATTCCTCTTCGCTGACGGCGCCTACGAGGTCATCCCGGTGTACCGACGCCGGCCGTTCCTCCTTGATTCGCACCTGGCGCGTCTGCAGCGCACGCTGGATGGCATAGCCTTGCCGAACCCGCACACCGCCGGCGAATGGAACGAACTGCTGCAGCGGGTGATTGCCGACAGCGCCTTCGCTGATCAGGCGCTATACCTGCAGGTGACTCGTGGAGCAGACGGCAAGCGCGACCACGCATTCCCCAGCGCCGTGTCGCCAACCGTCTTCATCTGCTCGACGGCGCTGGTGGCGCCATCGGCGGCGCAGCGCGAGTTCGGCGTCGCAGCGCGCAGCGCGGTCGATAACCGCTGGCTGCGGTGCGATCTGAAGACCGTTGCGCTGTTGGCCAATGTTCTGCTGCGGCAGCAGGCGAGCGATGCCGGCTGCGCCGAAGCGATCCTCCTTCGTGACGGCCTGCTGACCGAGGGCTCGTCATCGAACGTCTTCGTGGTCAAGGATGGCGTACTCGCGACGCCGCCGCGGGACCACCGGATACTGGCCGGCATCACTCGCGATCTGGTGCTCGAACTGGCGGCGCAGCAGCGCATGCCGTGCGAAGTTCGCGACATTTCGGATGCTGAATTGCGCAGCGCCGACGAGCTCTGGTTGACCTCCTCGACTCGCGAAGTGCTGCCGATCACCTCGCTCGACGGCCAGCCGGTCGGGACGGGTCGGCCCGGGCCGGTGGCAAGGCAGATGTATGACTGGTACCGCGCCAGTCGTGAACAGGCGACGAGCAGCGCCGATGTCTGAGGCGCGAGAGAGCCTGTTCGAATTCCCGTGCCTGTTCCCGCTGAAGATCATGGGACTGGCCAACGCCTCGCTGGCGCAGGCGGTGCTGGATGTGGTGCGGCGGCACGCGCCGGATTTCGACGCGGCGACGATGGAAATGCGGGCCTCGACCGGCGGCAAGTACGTCAGCCTGACCTGCACCATCAACGCCACCAGCAGAGCGCAGCTCGACACCCTGTACCGGGAACTGAGCGGCCATCCGCTGGTCAGGATCGTTCTATGACCAGCTCGGCGGGCGGCTGTATTACAGGGAACTCCGGGATGATGGCCGACGGCCAGAGCGTGGCCCTCGACACCTCGCCGCCATTGCCGCTGCTGGTCCGCTATCTGGGGCGTACCGACTACCGGCACACATGGCGCGAGATGATCGACTTCACGGCCGCGCGCAGCGAGCTGACGCGCGACGAACTGTGGTGTTGCGAGCATTCGCCGGTGCTCACCCTGGGGCAGGCCGGCAAGGCGGAGCACCTGCTGGCCGACCTGGGCATTCCACTGGTGAACACCGATCGCGGTGGACAGATCACCTACCACGGTCCTGGTCAGGTCGTGATTTACCTGCTGCTCGACCTCGGCCGGCGGCGCTTGAAAGTTCGCGAACTGGTATCGGCGATCGAGCAGGCGGTGATCGACCTGCTGGCCGGCCACGGCGTATGCGCCGAGAGGCATGGCGGCGCTCCGGGCGTCTACGTGGGGTCGGCAAAGATCGCCGCGCTTGGTCTGCGCGTCCGCAAGAGTTGCACTTATCACGGCGTCAGCCTCAACGTCGACATGGATCTGTCGCCGTTCGCGGCGATCAATCCTTGCGGCTACCCCGGCTTGCCGGTCACCCAGACCAGGGATCTCGGCGTCGCGATGACCCCGGCGGCAGCGGCAACGGCGTTGGCAGGACATCTAGCGGCACAACTGGAGCGCAAGCAATGAGCAGTCAGAACGAAGAGCATGGCGAAAGCAGGGCGAGCGCCAGAATCGCCGGCGTCAAGGAACGCGGTGAACTGAAGACTTCGCGCATTCCGATCAAGATCGTCCCGCAAGCTCCGCAGCGCAAACCCGACTGGATTCGCGTCAAAGCCGGCAATGCTGCCGGCCGCTTTGGCGAGATCAAGAAGATGCTGCGCGAGCAGAAGCTGCACACCGTCTGCGAAGAAGCCGCCTGCCCCAATATCGGCGAGTGCTTCGGTCGCGGCACCGCGACCTTCATGATCCTCGGCGACATCTGCAC
>DPSD01000567.1:0-985 GCA_003538495.1 Accumulibacter sp. | reverse complement strand
GCGACCTTCATGATCCTCGGCGACATCTGCACCCGCCGTTGCCCCTTCTGCGACGTTGGGCATGGCAAGCCACTGCCGCCGGATGTCGACGAGCCGGCCAATCTGGCCGACAGCGTCGCCAGGCTCAAGCTGCGCTACGTGGTGATCACCAGCGTCGATCGTGACGACCTGCGTGACGGCGGCGCGCAGCACTTCGTCGACGTGATCAGCGCGGTGCGCCACAGTTCCCCGGCGACGACCATCGAAACGCTGGTCCCCGACTTTCGGGGGCGCATGGAAATCGCTCTCGAGGTGCTCGGCAAATCCTTGCCCGACGTCCTCAACCACAACCTGGAGACGGTGCCGCGGCTCTACCGGCAGGCCCGCCCGGGTGCCGATTACGCCCATTCGCTGGCCTTCATGCAAGGCTTCAAGGCACGCTATCCGCAGATTCCGACCAAATCGGGCCTGATGGTCGGCCTCGGGGAAAGCGATGACGAGATTCTCGAAGTCCTGCGCGATTTGCGCGCCAACGGCGTCGAAATGCTGACCATCGGCCAGTATCTGGCACCGTCCGGCCACCATCTGCCGGTGGACCGCTACGTTCATCCGGAAGTCTTCAAGATGTACGAGGGGCAGGCTTTGGCGATGGGGTTTACCGGTGCTGCCTGCGGGCCGATGGTACGTTCCAGCTACTGGGCCGATGCCCAGGCCGAAAGCGCTGGCGTCGCCTGAACGGTCAAGCCGTCGATGGTGGATGGGTCCATGGCCGGCGCCTTGATGGATGCGCGACAGCGATCAGTTGTAGCCGACAAAGCGCGCCGGAAAGCGCGCCGTGGCCCAGCCCATGAACAGATACTTGGCCGTCTTGCCGATCGCCACCGCGACCAGGATGCCCAGCGACGAGACGTTGGCAAGCGCGCAGAAGAGCAGGGCGGGGGTCTGCGGCATCGGCGATCCGGCGATGATCAGGATCGCCAGCAAGCCCCAGCGCTGCAGCCATTCG
>DPSD01000445.1 GCA_003538495.1 Accumulibacter sp. | reverse complement strand
GCCGATCTGAAGACCGGCAAGATCATCAGCAAAGGCCTGGCGCGTTCCCTGCCCGATGGGTTTGATCCCACACCTCTGGCCCTCTTCCGCGAGATGCCGGTGTGGTCGAAGGACGCCGCGACCGAGGGCTACGTCAAGACCTGTCAGGGAACCAAAGCAGGGGATCCGATCAATCCTGCCTACATCGATACCGTTCTCGCCGCATCGACGATCAACGAAGCAATGAAAGCCTATCACGGGAAGCGCTACAAGGACTCGCTGGCACTCTTCCAGTCGGTACTGAAGAATCCCGCCGGCAACCAGGCACGCGTGTATGCCGGCATCTACCTCAACCAGGTGAAACTGGGGAACAAGAAGGGGGCGATGCAGGCTTTCGGCCAACTGGTCGACATGGGCCTGGCAACCGACCGGCTTGCCGTCCAGTTCAACTTCAAACCCGGAGCCACCGCTTTCTCGCAGGATCAGCAGCCGCAGTATTCCCTGTGGTTGTCCGAAATTGCCCGGCAATCGCTTCGTCAAACCTCGTGCATAGAGGTTGCCGGTCACACCCGGCGGGGAATGTCCGAGCAGATGGATGAGCGCCTTTCACTGCAGCGTGCCGAGTTCGTCCGGCAAAAGATCGCTGCGGCCAATCCTGCCTTTGCCAAGCGGTCTCAGGCCAAGGGCTATGGTTCGCAGCGCGCGATCGTCGGTACCGGCAAGGGCAACGACTCGGACGCGCTGGATCAGCGTATCGAGTTCAAGAAGGTTTCCTGCTGATTCCTGTCGCCCGACCCGCGTACCGGATGAGAGCGGCCTTGCGCCTGCCAGGAGTAGGAATAGGAATAGCGCTGCGCTTTGTCTGCTGTCTGCTGACCTGCCTGCCAGGTGCTGCTGCGGCAAGCGCAGCAGATGCGGTGCCCAGCCTGCGTCTCGAAACCGGCAGCCATGTCGCCCCGGTGCGCGCAGCCAGCCTGGACCGTGACGGCCGTTATGTCGTCACGGCTTCCGAAGACAAGACCGCCCGCGTCTGGGACGCGGCCAGCGGCACGCTGCTGTCGGTCTTCCGGCCGCCTTCCGCCCCTGGCAACGACGGCAAGTTGTACGCGGTGGCCATGACTCCGGACGGATCGGTTTTTGCAGCGGCCGGGTGGTCAGCAAGCAACGATCTGTATCTGGTCCGGCGCAATGATGGCCAGATCATTCACCGCATTTCCGGGCTGCCGGATGTGGTGACCCATCTGTCGTTTTCTCCCGACGGCAGGACTCTCGTCGCGGGTCTCTGGGGAAAACAGGGGACTCGGGTATTCCTTGGCGCCGACGGCTGGAGCAGCGCGCGCGAGCTGCAAGGCGACGCCGATTATTCGGATGAAGTGAATGCCACCGCCTGGTCGCCGGACGGCAAGACCTTGCTGGTCAGCAGCGCCGATGCTTTTCTCCGCGCCTACGAAGTGACCGGCAAAGGCATCAAGCTGCTGTCGAGAGGTGCACTGGGAGGCAATGGCATTCCTTTTGGTCTGGCGTTTTCACCGGACGGCCAGACTGTGGCGGCAGGCGCATCGAACCAGGGCAGTATCGATCTGCTCGATGCCAAAACCCTGAAATCGAAGAAGGTTCTCTCACCCACACAGGCGAACTCCTCGCGAAGCCTGAGCGTCGTGGCCTGGTCGGCCGATGGCAAACGGGTCTTCGGTGCGGGGACCTGGGCCAATGAGAAGGGACAGTTCACGATCTGTGGCTGGTCTGGCGACGGTCTGGGAGAGCCATCATGCACTCCGGTCGCCCGCAACACGATCACCGCCTTGCAGGCCACGCCCAACGGCGGCTTGCTGTATGCCTCCGCCGATCCCGAGTGGGGAGTGCTTGGCACCGACGGACGGCCACGGCTCACGGTCGGCAACTCCTTGATGGACTTCCGCAACCTCCGTAGCCGCTTCCGGCTCGCGAGCGACGGCAGCGCACTGGCCTTTCGCGAAACGCACCCTGGTGGAACCGGCGATGCGTTCGACCTTCGCCAGCTCGCCTGGGTCAAGGCCGGCAAGGACTGGCAAGCGCCGAGGACGATGGCCGGCAGAACGAGCATGGACAACTGGTTCGAACGGCAGCGACCGATGCTCAATGGCAAAGCGCTCAATCTGGACAGCAGCGAGTGGTCGCTCTCGACTGCAGTCTCGCGCGACGGCGAACGAATCGCGCTCGCCACCAATCACAAGCTCCGTCTGTATGACCGCAGCGGCCGCGAGCTGTGGCGCACGGCGGCACCCGCGACGACCTGGCAGATCAACCTCAGTGACGACGGCCGCTGGGTGGTGGCGGCATTCAGCGATGGCACGCTGCGCTGGTACCAGGCAAAGGACGGTAGCGAACAGCTCGCTTTCTTCCCGCACACCGACGGGCGCCGCTGGGTGATGTGGACACCCGCCGGCGACTTCGCCGCCAGCCCGGGTGGCGAAAACCTCGTCGGCTGGCAGGTCGATCGCGGATCGGCGCAGGCGGCGGATTTCTACCCGGTATCGCGCTTCCGCACGGACTATTACCGGCCGGAAGTACTTGCCGAGGTGATCGGCAAGGGAGGCGTGGCGGCCGCGCTGGCCGCTGTTCCTGCAACCGCTGCACGCCCGACAGGGAGCCAGGCAATTCTGGAGATCTTGCCGCCGACCGTGCGCATCCTCTCGCCTGACGCCCTGACTGTCACCAAGGGCGGCGAGATCAAGCTGGTGGTTGCCGTGCGCTCGCCGGAGGGCGCGCCGGCAACCCAGCTGCGTGCGCGGGTCAACGGCCAACTCATTGCGCTGCCGGCTCTTTCTTCTCTCCGGAGTTCACGAACGGGCAATCGGGGAGAAAGCAGCTACGAGGTTCCAGTGTCACTACCGCCCATCGATGCGCATATCCTGCTGTTCGCAGAAAACAAGCACGGCGTATCGCCGGAGGCGGCATTGACGGTCAAGAGACCCTCTGAACCCATTGCCAAGGAGCCGACCGATTCCCCAATTGCGTCGGCCGGCCAGCCGAACTCGGCCGCTGCCGCCGGCGTGGACCTCCGACCAAACCTCTACGTGCTGGCGATTGGCATCAGCAAGTATCAGGATTCCTCGATCCAGCTCGATTTCGCAGCCAAGGATTCGACCGACCTTGCGAATTTCTTCAAGACCCAGGAAGGCGGACTGTACCGCAAGGTATCGGTTCGTCTGCTCACCGATGGCAAGGCAAGACGCGACGATGTCCTCGACGGACTGG
>DPSD01000030.1 GCA_003538495.1 Accumulibacter sp. | reverse complement strand
GCCGCCGAAGCCGAGGTGGCGTCGCTTTGCACGATCGCCGACTGGTTGACGTTCAGCACGCCGGCACGCACTTGGTTATTGGCGGCGTTGACCTGTTTGGCGGTGTCCGCCATACCCTGGACCGTGGCCTGCACCGCGGCAACAAACTTGTCGGCCAGGTGGGCAATGCGCCCGACGATGTCGCGACGGGGAATGTCGAGTCGTGTCTTGAGATCGCCGGTTGACAGCACCGAATCGAGATGATCGGCCGTGGCCTGGAGATCGCGCAACACCCGTGGTGTCACCCAGAACAGGAAGAACAAGGCATAAAGCGCGGCAACAGCGGTCAAGAGGGTTTGCACATGCCCCAGCGGTCGCCCGCCGATCAATTCCGCGGTCAGCTCCAGGACCCCGGGAAGCACCGCCAGCAGGCCCATGAGGAGCATTTGCGTCGGCAAGCTGGCGAACCAATCGACCACCACAGGCAGCACACGTTCTACCCGACCGTGCCGGATGCGTAGGGAGCGGTCGCCCTTGCGGATCCGTTGATAAGCCTCCTCGGCTGCCGCGATCTCCTGGCGACTCGGGCGTGCGCGCACCGACTGGTAGCCGACTATCTGGCCATTTTCACGAACCGGCGATGCATTTGCGACCACCCAGTAAAAACCGCCGTCCTTGCGACGGTTCTTGACCAGGCCACGCCATGGTCGGCCCGCCTTGAGGTCGGTCCAGAGGTCAGCGAAAGCGGCTTCCGGCATATCCGGGTGACGGACCATATTGTGCGGTTGCCCGGTCATTTCCTCGCGGGTATAGCCACTGATGGCGGCAAAAGCCTCGTTCGCTTCCTCGATCACCCCCTTGAGGTCAGTGCGCGAGTAGATGAACTCGCCTTCGGGAAGGACCGTTTCAATCCTGGTAACGGGTTGGTTGTTTCGCATGGCGTGAACGGTGCGTGGATGATGGTGATATGGCTGTGGATGATGCCTAAGTATTGCCGATTCAACAAGCACGAGTTTGTATTCGCATGGCAAGCCTCCTCGAGGGAGGCATGGCGATATCCTCCAGCGCTCAGAACGAGCGCGGCAGCCCGAGCAGATGCTCGGCGACGTAGGCGAAGATCAGGTTGGTCGAGATCGGTGCGACCTGATACAGGCGCGTTTCGCGGAACTTGCGCTCGATGTCGTATTCGCTGGCGAAACCGAAGCCGCCGTGGGTCTGCAGACAGACGTTGGCCGCCTCCCAGGAGGCCTTGGCAGCGAGGTACTTGGCCATGTTGGCCTGCGCGCCGCAGGCTTGCTGCGCGTCGAACAGCGTGCAGGCCTGGAAACGCATCAGGTTGGCCGCCTCGATCTCGATCAGGGCCTCGGCGATCGGGAACTGCACCCCCTGGTTCATGCCGATCGGCCGGTCGAAAACGATGCGCTCGCCGGCGTAGCGCGTCGCGCGATCGATGAACCAGTAGCCATCACCGATGCATTCTGCGGCGATCAAGGCCCGTTCGGCATTGAGTCCGTCGAGCAGGTAGCGGAAGCCCTGGCCCTCGTCACCGATCAGGTTCTCTGCGGGGATTTCGAGATTATCGAAGAACAGTTCGTTGGTCTCGTGGTTGACCATGTTGGCGATCGGTCGCACCGAGAGACCGTGGCCGATGGCGTCATGCAGGTCGACGATGAAGATCGACATCCCTTCGGATTTCCTTTTCACCTCGGCGAGCGCTGTGGTGCGTGCCAGCAGGATCATCAGATCCGAGTGCTGCACGCGCGAAATCCAGACCTTCTGACCATTGACCAGATAACGGCCATCCTTCCTTTCGGCGGTAGTCCTGATCTTCGTCGTATCGGAACCGGTGCTCGGCTCGGTCACCGCCATCGACTGGATGCGGAGTTTCCCGGCGGCAATCGCCGGCAGGTATTTTTCCTTCTGCGCCGGGCTGCCGTGCCGCAGCAGCGTACCCATGTTATACATCTGGCCATGCACGGCGCCGGAATTGCCACCGCAACGGTTGATCTCTTCCATGA
Organism: Accumulibacter sp.; assembly: GCA_003538495.1. Next base: position 3,043 of record DPSD01000030.1, on the reverse strand, counting down.
TCACGCTCGCCGCGGTCAGCCCCAGGCCGGAGCCGCCGTACTCCTCGGGAATCATTGCCGCCAGCCAGCCAGCACCGATCAGCGCGGCGGCGAAGGCCTCGGGATAAGTGCGCTGCTCGTCGATCCTGCGGAAATACTCGTCCGGGAAGTTGCGGCAGAGGTCGCGGATGGCGTCGCGAATCTCCTGGTGATTGTCATCGGTACTGAGCATTGCGCCCTCCTTGCCATGAAATCTGCATGCGGATGCCTGCCGCTGGAATGCTTGCCTGGCACACTATACACAAAGCACGCGGAAACGATCACGAGGGCATTGCTCGATGTGGAGTTAGCCCGGACAATCGCATCTTCCCGATTTGAAATGATTCGTCGATTCCGAATCGTGATCGCCGGCATCGCTGCCAGGAGCAGCGCAAGTTTTCCCTGGAGTCCACCTCATGAGCTTCGCTGAAATCGCTGCCCTGACTCTGCACGATGTCAAGAACCGCCTCGCCAAACTGGCCGGTCGCGCCGAAGCCAGAGGCGACGTAGATACCCTGCGCGAGACCATCGAGGCGTCGAATACGCTGACACGGCTACTCACCTATTACCGCTCGGACGTCGGCAGCCTCACCCTGGACATTGACGCGCACGCTCCGGCCGATCTTGCCGCAGAGTTTGTCGAGGATGCCATCGTCCAGGGAGGCTGTCCCGTTGACCTCGATTGTTCGCAGGCGCCGACACTGTGGTTCTACGACGAAGCCGTCGTGCGCATGGTACTGGCCAATGCCGTGCACAACGCCGGGCGGCATGCGCGGGCGCGCATCGTTATCGAGGTTGCCGAACGTGGCGGTTTTCTCGAGTTCCTGGTTCGCGATGATGGCAACGGTTATCGCCAGGAGGTGCTCGAAGATGTGACCGGCGCGGCGACGCCGGTCACCAGGAACGGTACCGGACTCGGCCTCCGGCTGGCCAGACGCATTGCAGAAATGCACGAGAACGCCGGCCAGCAGGGCGAAATCCGGCTTGAAAATGCCGGTGGTGCGGTTTTTCGTCTGCTGCTGCCGAAGTAGAGTCATCGAATTCCCTCTGTCAGGAGACTTCATGCTCAAGCGAATCAGTGTCCAACAGCTCACCCTGGGGATGTACCTCAAGGACTTCTGCGGTTCCTGGATGGAACATCCGTTCTGGCGCTCGGCATTCGTCATCACCGATCCGAAGGATCTCGCCAGTATTCGCGCGAGCAGCATCACCGAGGTCTGGATTGATTGCGCAAAGGGACTGGATCTGGCGCCCGATGATTCGCCGGTCGCGGTCGCCGAGTCCGTGGCCGAGGTCGATATTGAACTGGCCAGCACGGCCAGCAAGAAACGTGAGACTGCATCCGTCAGCAGTGGGGTCGAATTTGCCCGCGCGGCCAGGATCGTCACCAGGTCGCGGGAGGCAATCACCGCGATGTTCGGAGAAGCGCGCATGGGCAAGGCGATCGATAGCGTGGGCGCGCAACGACTGGTCGATGAAATTTCGGACTCGATGAGCCGCAACCCAGGCGCCCTGGTCAGCATCGCGCGCCTGAAGTCTGCTGACAATTACACGTACATGCATTCGGTGGCTGTCTGCGGGTTGATGGTTACCCTTGCCAGACAGCTTGGCCTCGATCCACAGCAGACGCAGTCTGCCGGCCTGGCGGGGCTGCTGCACGACCTCGGCAAGGCGTTGATCCCGACCGCGATCCTCAACAAGCCGGGCAGACTGACCGACGCGGAGTTCACTCTCGTGAAATCGCATCCGGAAAAAGGCCACCAGATATTGCTCGAGGGCCACGGCGCCGACGCGATCGCGCTGGATGTGGTCCTTCACCACCACGAAAAGACCGATGGTTCCGGCTACCCGAAGCGCCTGAAAGGTGACGACATCAGCCTGTTTGCCAAAATGGGCGCGGTCTGCGACGTGTACGACGCAATCACCTCGGATCGGCCCTACAAGGCCGGCTGGTGCCCGGCCGAATCGCTGCGCCGGATGAACGAATGGACCAAGGGTCATTTCGAACCCAGGGTCTTTCAGGCTTTTGTCAAGACCATCGGTATCTACCCGATCGGCACGCTGGTGCGACTGAGTTGTGGCCGACTCGGCGTCGTCACCGAGCAGGGCAGTCACTCGCTGCTCCGCCCACAGGTCAAGGTCTTCTTCTCGACACGCTCGAACGAACGCATCTTGCCGACCGTCATCGACCTCGCGCACGCGGATGCTGCCTACAAGATCGTCAACATCGAAGACCCGGAGAAATGGAAGTTCAGCAACCTCAGCGCGATCTGGTCCGGTCTGCCCAATCTGCCGGGGTAATGCACCGATCAGACCTGACCGGAATGTTCGTTACCTGACTGAATGGGTGGCTTGATCATGGGATTTGGGCATTGACTTCCGGTGGCCGACTGGGGTCCCGAATCACACCCCGGTTCCCCGGTCCCGCCGCCGCAGGTGCGCGGAGCGGCGGTGTTATAATCGGACGTCCTTTTCCGGTGCCCTTCCGATGCTGATCACCCGCCGCCTCGAATTCGACGCCGGCCACCGCATACCTGACCACAAGAGTCAATGTCGGCATCTGCACGGTCACCGCTATGCGATCGAGATTACGCTTGCCGGCGACATCATCCGCCACGACGGCGACCCGGCCAACGGCATGGTGATGGATTTTTCCGAAGTCAAGACCCTGGCCTGCGAGCATCTGGTCGATGCCTGGGATCATGCCTTCCTGGTCTATGCCGGCGACCTGCCGGTGGTGAGCTTTCTGGCCTCCTTGCCGGGACACAAGACGGTGCTGCTCGATTGTGTGCCGACCGCTGAAAACCTTGCGCAGAGAGCCTTCTCGATCCTCGACTCGGTCTATCGGGACAACTATGGCAAGCACTTGCGTCTCGAGCGCCTGCGCCTCTACGAAACGCCCAATTGCTGGGCGGAAGCGATTCGCGAATAGCGAATAGCGAATAGCGAATAGCGAATAGCGAATAGCGAATAGCGAATAGGGTGCTGCGGAGACTTGCGGGGGGCGAAGGCGGGGTTTCGCGGA
>DPSD01000165.1 GCA_003538495.1 Accumulibacter sp. | reverse complement strand
GTGGCGAAGTACATGGGCGGCGCCCCGGCTCGGGCATTTGACCTGAGCTCGGCGCCATGAAAAGTATATGAGCCTCCGTCAAGGGGCGTCAATCTCTAATTGGGTCCCATGAACCCCTGAAAAGTCATCCGAATCCCGCCCGGCTCAGCGCCTGTGGCACGAGTCCTCCCACGACGGGCGATGTCAACTCGTCTTGCTTCAGTCTGGACCTTTGCGCATGGCTACTTCCATCCAGCACCTACCAGGCGACGCGCTGATCGAATTCGTGCTCAGGCGCCGATTGAGCCTGGGGATCGTCCTCGCCCACGGTGGCGCCCTGCATCTCCCAGAGCGAGGGCGCACGGGCGGGCATCGGGGTGGTGGTGATGCCATCTTTTGGAGACGGGGACGATTGTTCACTTGCGAAGCGAATGTCCGCTGAGGGCGCAGGACGGGTCATCCGACGCTCCCAAGGCTCGATGACCGCTGTGGGTCGGTGGCAGCCAGTAGCCTACGAAATCTGAACGACCGCTTCCAGTCTGATCCGGCCATTGCGATCGGCCATTCGGCGAGTACGAGCAGCGCCTTCTCAATCGAGGGTGCTGGGAAGGTCCATCCGAGCTGGGCGAGGCAAGAATGATCTTGTCGGAATTCTTTACACCCCCCACTCCCCAGGTCATGGCTGTGAAAGAAAACGCCATTAAATAAAAATATTCTATTGCTGGCACATCAATTGCTTTAATGACGTCAGGCCACGGCGGCCCAATTCACAACCTCTACCCATCCAAGATTCATCCTTTTGAAGGACAACTCATGAAAACCCTCAATTCAAGAACAATCATCGCCACCGCTTTCGTGACTTGCATGGGACTGGCCTCGACGGCCCAGTCTGCCGTACTGACCTTCGAGGGCATTCCTGGCGGGACTGGCGGAATTACACCCAATTTCAGCAGTTCGGCCGAGGCCGGCTTCGACCTGGTAGTGAACGGCCTCTTCCTTTCTGATAATGGCGCCGGTGGCAGCGCCCAGGAACTCGAAGGCTTTTGCTGTAGTTCTACAGGCAATCTCGATGTCAAGCGGACCGGTGGTGGAACATTCAAGTTCACTTCGATCGACGTCGAACTCGAATATTTGTCTTCGCCCGCCACCGTGACGCTGATGGGATACCTTGGCGGAATCCTCCAGGCCACGGATATCCTGGTCGCCAGCGGCGGCTATACCACCAGTCCGGCGCTCAATCTGGCCGGCGTGATGATTGATGAAATCGTGGTGACCGGACAACGCGACAACTTCAAAGGGGCGTCTTTCGACAACCTCAGACTCGAAAATGTGATCCCGCTGCCCGGGACCTTGGCCTTGCTGGCGCCGTCGCTGCTCGGGCTGGCCTGGGTCCGGCGGCGTCCTCAGCAGTAAGAGCGGCGACAGACCCTTTGTCACTACTCCGCTAGCGCCGCACCCCTGCCCCGACCCAGTCCGGGGCAGGCGCCCATCGCGCAGGCAAAATCGCCGGAGGCGCAGGTGCCTGGAATGATGTTCACGGCACGCCGACACGCGGACTATCCGGCACCAGACCCCTCGACGCGATCCAGTTCCTCGCGGCTGTTGATGTTCTCGAAAGCCTCGGCCTGGTCATCAAAAGCCACCTCGACCACCTGCAGCTTCGCGTGCCAGCGATCGACGCGGCGCCCACCGCTTTCCAGGTATTCGCTCAACGACGGCAGGACATCACGCCGGCACAGGCAGAACACCGGTTGCGGCTGGTCGAGGGTGCGGGCGACGGCGAGATCGGCGCCGCTCGCGGTCAGGGCCTGCAGCAGGCGAAGAACCAGATCGTCCGGCAGAAACGGTGCGTCGCAGGGAGCAGTGGCCAACAGCGAGTGCGTCGCCGCCATCAGCGCGGCGTGCACACCGGCCAGCGGACCAGCGAAACCGGGGATCTGGTCGGCAAGGACGCGGTGGCCGAAAACGGCATAGCGATCGCCGTTCTGATTGGTGTTGATCAGCAGTTCGTCGACCTGCGGACCGAAGCGCTCGATGACCCAGGCCAGCAGCGGCCGCCCGCGCAGTTCCTGCAGTCCCTTGTCCACGCCGCCCATGCGGCGACCGCGCCCGCCCGCGAGAATGACGCCGGTGATGCGCACGGCTTCATCAGGCAGGTCTTCTCTCACGGGTGTGCGGCTGAAAAAGCCTGTCGATGAGCCGCTTGCTGCCTGCTTGCCAGTTCGGCGAACTGCGCTGCCGGCACCGGTCGACTGCAGAGAAAGCCTTGATAGGCGTGGCAACCCTGCGCCAGCAGAAAATCCCGCTGCGCCGCGGTTTCCACGCCTTCGGCGAGAACCCGGAGGTTGAGGCCGCGCGCCATGCCGATGATGGCGCTGGCAATCTGCATGTCGTCCGGGTCGTCGGGAATGTCGCGGACGAAGCTCCTGTCGATTTTCAGTTCGTCGATCGGGAAACGTTTCAGGTAGGCCAGCGACGAGTAGCCGGTACCGAAATCATCGATCGACAGGCCCAGTCCCAGCGACTTCAGGGCATGCATCATCGCCAGCGCCTGCTCCCCCTGTTCCATGATCATGCTTTCGGTCAG
>DPSD01000114.1:8973-9535 GCA_003538495.1 Accumulibacter sp. | reverse complement strand
GCGCGCGCTCAATCATGCGCTGCCGCATCTGCATCATTGCCGCCTGTGCAACAACTTCTCCGAGGCGGAAGTGTGCGAAGTCTGCGCCAGTCCGAACCGCGACAAACGGCAACTGGCGGTGGTCGAGATGCCGGCCGATTTCAACATGATGGAGGCTACGCAAAGCTACGGCGGCCTGTATTTCGTGCTGATGGGCCGGTTATCCCCGCTCGACGGCATCGGCCCGCGCGAGATCCACCTCGACCGCCTGATCAGCCGTGCGCTCGACGGCGTGGTCGAGGAAGTGATCCTGGCAACCAACTTCACGCCGGAAGGCGAGGCGACCGCGCACACGATCGGCGAACTGCTGAAGGCGCGCGGCCTCAAGGTCAGTCGGCTGGCGCGCGGGGTGCCGGTGGGCGGCGAGCTGGAGTATGTCGACAGCGGTACGCTGGCGCAGGCCGTCCGCGATCGGCGGACCGTTTGAGATAGCGCGACTGGCGCGCCGTCTGTGTCATCGGCACGCGCGCGTCCTTCATCAGCCCGGTGTTGCTGATCAGCGACGCGTGGCTCACGCTGCTGA
>DPSD01000114.1:497-8762 GCA_003538495.1 Accumulibacter sp. | reverse complement strand
CGCGCCGTCTGACCGCGCCTACCCCAGCGCGCTGGCGACGAGATTGATCGTCAGCGCCAGCACCAGCAGATTGAAGCTGAACGACACCAGGCCGTGCACCAGCACCAGCCGGCGCATTGCCGTCGTGGTGATCGCGACGTCGGCCACCTGCGAGGTCATGCCGATGACCGCTGCGAAGTATCCAAAATCGGCGTAGCCGGGCGCCGCGCCGGGAAACGCCAGCCCGCCTGTGTCCTTGCCCGCATGCGACCGGTAGTAGTGGCGCGCATAACGCAGCGCGAACAGGGTCTGGATCAAGAGCCAGGTCGAAGCCAGCGTGCCGAGCGCGAGGACGATATGCCATCCCCGGACCATTCCCGTCGACGTCTTGGCCGCATCGGTAACCAGGAACACGCCGATCAGGCTGACCCACGATGCCGCGATGAGCACGCCATACAGTGCGGTGGCGCCGGGGTCCTCGCTGGAAGCGCGCAGCCGGGTTTGGGCGGTATCGAGCCGTCCCACGCCCCACCATACCAGCACCAGGTACATCAGGCTGCTGGCCAGCCAACCGGCCAGCAGCCGCGTTTCCCATACGTCGGCATACGTTGATGCCGCACCCAGAACGCCGAGCGTCAACGCAAGCGACAGCCGGTGCCATGCGCGCAGGCGGGCTATGGGGTGAAGCTCACGGTGCGGATAGGGCAGCAGAAATTTCATGATCGGGTATGACGTGAATGCAGAAAGCCGCGTAAGGCCAGCAGGACGACCACCAGGCCGAGCATAACCCAGTGTTCGACCTGATGCAGCACGGCCAGGTGGCTGCTCAGCAGGGCACCGAATACGTAGCCGGCACCGCCTACCAGAGGCGCCCACAGCGCGGCGGACGCAAGGTTGAGCCAGAAAAAGCGCCAGCGTGCCACGTCGCTGAGTCCGACTGCGACGGGTAGGGCGATACGCAAACCCCACATGAACCGCATCACCAGAATGATGCCGACCGGGTGTCGCTGGATGAGCTCGAGCGCATATTCGACCTTGCTGCGCCAGACTGGACGACGTGCCAGCAGCGCTTGCCCGTGACGGCGTCCGAGCCAGAAAAAGAATTGATCACCCGTCATCGCGCCCACCCCCGCCACGACAGTCAACACGGGAAAATCGAGATAGCCGCGATGTGCCGCATAACCGGCCAGCAGCAGCACGGATTCGCCTTCGAACAGGGCACCGAGGAATACGGCGGCATAGCCATACTGTGCGATGAGGGCGGCAATATTCATGTACGGATTGTAGAGCGCGCCACGTGGGACAGGAGGACGGGTGGAATGCGCGAATGGTATGCGTGCGCCCGCTTGATGCCCGTTCTCGTGGATAATTCGGGGTGCACGCGCCCCAAGGCGCCCTGTTAGAACGGAGAAGACAAGATGGAACTCAATGCCCTGACGGCACTTTCGCCACTGGATGGCCGCTATGGCTCGAAAACTGCGCCGTTGCGCGATTTCTTCAGCGAATACGCCCTGATCAAATACCGTGTCATCGTCGAGATCGAATGGCTGAAGGCGCTGGCGGCCGAGCCCGCCATCGTCGAAGTACCGGCGTTTTCCGACCAGGCCATTGCCTTGCTCGACGGTATCGCCGACACGTTTTCCGTGGCCGACGCGGAGCGCGTCAAGGCGATCGAGGCGACCACCAATCACGACGTCAAGGCAGTGGAGTATTTCCTCAAGGAGAAGACCCAGGCCAGCGCTGAAATCGCCGCGGTATCCGAATTCATCCATTTTGCCTGCACGTCGGAGGACATCAACAACCTGTCGCATGCCCTGATGCTCAAAGGCGCGCGCGATGGCGTGCTACTGCCGGCCCTGGAAAAAGTCATCGCGCGTCTGACCGAACTGGCGCACGAACTGGCCGACCTGCCGATGCTGTCGCGTACCCACGGCCAGCCGGCGTCGCCCACCACGGTCGGCAAGGAGCTTGCCAACGTCGTCTATCGCCTGCGCCGCGCCTGGGACGTCATCGGCGCAACCGAACTGCTGGGCAAGATCAATGGCGCGGTCGGCAATTACAACGCGCACCTGTCGGCCTATCCCGAACTCGATTGGGAAAACTTCGCCCGCGAATTCGTGATGTGCCTGGGGCTCACCTTCAACCCCTACACCATCCAGATCGAGCCGCACGACGCCATCGCGGAGCTGTTCGATGCCTTCGCTCGGGCCAATCTGATTCTGGTCGACCTGAACCGCGACCTCTGGGCGTATATCTCGCTGGGCTTCTTCAGACAGAAGCTGAAGGACGGCGAGATCGGTTCCTCGACGATGCCGCACAAGGTCAATCCGATCGACTTCGAGAACTCCGAGGGCAACCTTGGCCTGGCCAATGCGCTGCTTCGCCATCTCGCCGAGAAGTTGCCGATCTCGCGCTGGCAGCGTGACCTGACCGACTCGACGGTATTGCGCAACATGGGCGTGGCGCTCGGGTACACGCTCCTTGCCTACGATTCACTGCTGCGCGGCCTGGGCAAGCTTGAAGCCGATCCGGTGCGCCTGCACGCCGACCTGGACGCCAATTGGGAGTTGCTTGCCGAGCCCGTGCAGACGGTGATGCGTCGCCATGGCGTCGCCAATCCCTACGAGAAGCTCAAGGAACTGACGCGTGGCAAACGGATCTCGCAGCAGGCGATGAAGGATTTTGTCGAATCGCTGGACATCCCGGCAGCGGCCAGGGCCGAACTGCTCGAGCTGACGCCATCGACCTACACCGGCAAGGCGGCCGAACTGGCGCGGAGGATATGATGCGCGACGAAGGAAGTATCTCAGGAAATGTTTCGCAGGCGCCGGCGCAGACGACAGCGGGCGGCGCGCCCGAGGTGATCGTTTGCGGAGGCTGCGAGCGAGAGCTACCCGGCGGCTCTCTCTATTGCCCGTACTGCTGCGGCGAAGACGGGCGGCGCGGCGCCACCGGCCGCGGCGCATTTCTCGGCGGCCTGTTCGGTTTGCTGGCCGGCGGTCTGCTCACGGCCGCCTGGTCTTCGGCCGTCGGCCCGGAACAAACTGCTTGGAGCTCGGTGCTGGCGATCATCGCGGCAGGTATCACCAGCGGGGTCGTTCTCGGCGTGATCCGGAGTCGAAAGGGCTGACATGGCACAGTTTGCCGAGAATTTGAAAAAACTGCCGGGCGTATCGCACATCGCGGCAATCAAGCTGCTCGATGCCGCCGGCGAGGTGCTGGCGACGATCGAGAACCGGGCAGGTGGCCAGGGCTCACTGGCGGTCTACAACCACCTGGCACAGACCTACGGGGCGATTACTCCCGAAGCGGCCAGAAAAGGCCTGGAGATGTTCGCCGAGCACACCGACGATGCGCGCGCGAATCCCGGCAAACATGCCAATATCGATCGCTTGCTGCTGCTTGTCGAAGACCGCAAGACGCTACGCACCAAGCACGTCTTTAACGTTTGACCGCGGGTACCCATGGCGCCGCGGGTTCCTGGATGAGCCCCTCTGGAGGCAAGGCTCGACTAGACCACGGCGCCATCCTCATTGGCGCCCGGGATCTGCTTCTTCGGCCTGACGAACTGTTCGCGCGAGACGCCTAGCCACATCACCAGCGGACTCGCCACCAGCACCGACGAGTAGATTCCAAAGCAGATGCCGATGGTCAGCGCCAGCGCGAAGTAGTACAGCGTCTCGCCGCCGAAGACCAGCATCGAGAGCACCATCATCTGCGTCGATCCGTGCGTGATGATGGTGCGCGAGATGGTGCTGGTGATCGCGTGATCGAGCACCTCCGAGGTGCCCAGGCCGCGGGTCTTCTTGAAGGTCTCGCGCACGCGGTCGAAAACGACGACCGATTCGTTGACCGAGTAGCCGAGGACGGCGAGCACCGCCGCCAGCACCGACAGCGAGAATTCCCACTGGAAGAATGCGAAGAAGCCGAGAATGATGATCACGTCATGCAGATTGGCGATGATCGCCGACACCGAAAAGCGCCACTCGAAACGAAATGCCAGATAGAGGACGATGCCGATGATCACCACCAATAGCGCCATGGCGCCGTTTTCGGCCAGTTCCTTGCCAACCTGCGGGCCAACGAACTCTACCCGGCGCAGGGTGGCCCCCGGAGCTTCGGCGTCTAGTGCCTGGATCACCGATTCGCCGATCTGGGCGGTGTTCTGCTCGGCCTTGAGCGGCAGGCGGACCAGCACGTCGCGGCTGGAGCCGAAACGCTGGACCGAGACGTCGGTGAAGCCCGCCTTGTCAAGTCCGGTCCTGACCTTCTCCATGTCCGCCGCTTGCGCGTAGTGGAGTTCGATCAGCGTCCCGCCGGTGAACTCGACCGACAGATGCAGCCCGCGGCTGAACAGGAACAGCACCGCCAGCAGGAAGGTGAGCAGCGATATCACGTTGAACACCAGGGCATAACGCATGAACGGGATATCTTTTCTGATGCGGAAGAATTCCATCGTGGCGCTTTCCTATTTGACCGCGGCCGTACCGGTGTCAGCCGCCGGCTTCCAGATCTGGCCGATGGCCAGCGATTCGACCTTGCGGCGACGGCCGTAGATCAGATTGATCAGCGCGCGCGAGACGACCACCGCCGAGAACAGTGACGTCATGATTCCGAGACAGTGCACCACGGCAAAGCCGCGCACCGGGCCGGAGCCGAAGATCAGCAGGGCGATGCCGGCAATCAGGGTCGTGATGTTGGAATCGAGAATGGTCCCGAAGGCTCGTTCGTAACCGGTGTGGATGGCCGCCTGCGGTGTCGATCCATTGCGCAGTTCCTCGCGGATGCGCTCGTTGATCAGCACGTTGGCGTCGATCGCCATGCCCAGCGTCAGGGCGATGGCGGCGATTCCCGGCAAGGTCAGGGTGGCCTGCAACAAGGACAGCAGCGCCACCAGAAACAGCAGGTTGCACGCCAGGGCGATCACCGACACCAGGCCGAAGAGCATGTAGTAGGCGATCATGAAGGCGGCGATGGCGGTAAAACCCCACATCGTCGAGTGGAAACCCTTGGTGATGTTCTCGGCGCCGAGGCTCGGGCCGATCGTTCGCTCCTCGATGATCTCCATCGGCGCTGCCAGCGAACCGGCGCGCAGCAGCAGCGCCGTGTCGTTGGCTTCGGTAGTGCTCATCCGGCCGCTGATCTGGACGCGACCGCCGCCGATCTCGGCGCGAATGACGGGGGCCGTGACCACTTCGCCCTTGCCTTTCTCGATCAGCACGATGGCCATCCGCTTGCCGACGTTGTCGCGCGTGATGTCCTTGAAGATGCGCGCGCCGGGCGAGTCGAGCGTCAGGTGCACGGCGGCCTCGTTGGTCTGGTTGTCGAAACCCGGCTGCGCGTCGGTCAGCCGGTCGCCGGTCAGGACGACCTGTTTCTTGACCAGCAGCGGCCGGCCGCCGCGTTCGACGTAGAGCTCGCTGCCGAAGGGTATCTGGCCGGCGAGCGCGGCTTCAACCGCGCCCGGAGTCTCGTCTACCATCCGGATTTCGAGCGTCGCGGTGCGACCGAGGATGTCCTTGGCCTTCGCCGTGTCCTGCACGCCGGGCAGCTGCACGACGATGCGATCGGCACCCTGCTGGGCGATTACCGGCTCGGCGACACCGAGTTCGTTGATCCGGTTGTTGAGCGTCGTGATGTTCTGCTTGATGGCGAATTCCTGGATTCGCTTGATCGCAGCCGGCTTCAGCGTCGCGACCAGCTTGAGGTCGTCGCCTTCGCCCTGGTCGGCCAGCAGCAGATCGGGCAGGTTGTCCTCGATCGCCAGGCGTCCCTTGTTGCGCGCCTCGGTATCGCGGAAGCGAATCAGGACCCGCTCGCCCTCGCGGGTAATGCCGGAGTGGCGGACGTTCTTGTCGCGGAGCAGGCTGCGCAGGTCGGCACCGATCGAGTCCAGGCGCTTGGTCAGCGCCCCGGGCATGTCCACCTGCAGCAGGAAGTGCACGCCGCCGCGCAGGTCGAGTCCGAGATACATCGGCAGGGCATGCAGGCTGGTCAGCCATTGTGGCGAGCTTGACAGCAGATTCAGCGCGATTACGTACTGCGGGTCGCTGGCGTCCGGGTTGAACTGCTTCTCGATGACCTCCTTGGCGTGCAACTGGCTATCGGTGCTCAGCAGGCGAACCTTGACCCCGTTGCTGTCGAGAAAGATGCCGCTATTTTCAATGCCGGCCGCTTGCAGGGTGCTGGCGACGCGGTCGCGGGTCTGGGCATCGATCTTCAGCGTCGCCTTGGCGCTGGAAACCTGCACCGCAGGCGATTCGCCGAAGAAGTTTGGCAGGGTGTACACCAGGCCGAACAGCACTGCAACGGCGACGAGGACGTACTTCCAGAGCGGATAGCGATTCATGGATGCTTGCGGCCATAGGACGCGGACGCCACCCGAAGGCAGGCGTCCGGCAGGTGGTTAGAGGGCCTTCAGGGTGCCTTTTGGCAGCAGTAGCGTGACAGCCTGCTTTTGAACCTGGATTTCGACGGCGTCAGCGATCTCGAGCGCGATGAAGTTGTCGCTTACACGCGAAATGCGGCCGGCGATGCCGCCGCCAGTGACGACTTCATCGCCCTTGGCCAGGGCCTCGATCAGCGCCTTGTGCTCCTTGGCGCGCTTCATCTGCGGCCGAATCATCAGGAAATAGAGGACGACGAACATCAGAATGATCGGCAGTAGCTGCATGAAACCACCGGTCGGGTCGGCGGCGGCAGCCGTTTGAGCGTGGGCGGTGCTGATCAGCACATCGGTCTCCTAAGACAGAAGGGTTAAATTGAACCAAAAATTATAGCACCATCACCGCGGCTATTGACGACTGACGTGCCTTGTGGAAGCTGCTCACGGTGCTGGTCAGCGTGCCGGCGGCTATCGCCGCGCGCAGCTCGCGCATCAGCTCCTGGTAGTAGTGCAGGTTGTGCAGGGTGCCGAGCTGGGCGCCGAGAATCTCGCCGACGCGGTGCAGGTGGTGCAGGTAGGCGCGCGAAAAGTTCCGGCAGGTGTAGCAGGCGCAAGTGGCGTCGAGTGGCTGCGGGTCTGCCTTGTGCTTGGCATTCCTGATCCGGATGTCGCCGTGACGCGTAAAGAAGTGGCCGTTGCGCGCGTTGCGCGTCGGCAGGACGCAGTCGAACATGTCGATACCGGCGACCACCGCGCGTACCAGATCTTCGGGGGTGCCGACGCCCATCAGATAGCGCGGCTTGTCTCGCGGCAGGCGCGGTGCGGTGTGCGCGAGGATTCTTGCCATGTCTTCCTTGGGCTCGCCGACCGAGAGCCCGCCGATCGCGAAGCCGTCGAAACCGATCTCGGCGAGGCCCGCCAGAGATTCGTCACGCAGGTCTTCGTACATCCCACCCTGGACGATGCCGAACAGGGCGTTGGGATTGACGAGTTGGTCGTGCGTCGCGCGCGAGCGCTGCGCCCAGCGCAGCGACAGGCGCATCGAGGCAGCGGCCTCGGCGTGGGTGGCAGGGTAGGGCGTACATTCGTCAAGGATCATCACGATGTCCGAATCGAGCACCAGCTGGATGCGCATCGACTCTTCAGGGGTCAGGAAAAGGCGATCACCGTTGATCGGTGAGCGGAAGGTGACACCCTCTTCGCTGATCTTGCGCAAGGCACCGAGCGAAAACACCTGGAAGCCCCCGGAGTCGGTGAGGATCGGGCCGCTCCAGGACATGAAGCGATGCAGCCCGCGATGCGCGGCGATGACCTCAAGGCCGGGCCGCAGCCAGAGGTGGAAGGTGTTTCCGAGACAGATTTGCGCGCCGCTTTCTATCAGGTCGCGCGGAGTCATCGCCTTGACCGTGGCGTAGGTGCCAACCGGCATGAAGGCCGGCGTGTCGACGATGCCGTGGGCGAGGTGGAGGCGGCCGCGCCGGGCGGCGCCGTCGCTGGCGAGTAGGTCGAAGTTCATTGGTCGATGGGAACCAGGGCGAAATAGTCGGCGGCAGCTGCCGCCGCGAATCTGAAAAAGGCGAACCACTCGCCCAGGAATTGGCGCGGACGCGCACAACGTTGGTTCGGGGTTGCAGCCGCTGACGGGAGTGTCCGCAGCAAATGAAAACACCGCCGGGAAGCCCGGCGGTGTCTCAGGTTGCCGATCGCCAGGGGCCCTGGCGCCCGGCGCAGCCGACAGAGCAGACGTTGTTCGCTCCCGGACTCCTTGGCGGTGTCGCTGCGCAGGAGCGAACCGGGAACGAAGGTGGCGTCGTCAGCTGCCGTGCCTGTCTTGCGCTCAGCTATCGAGGGCCGCTTGCGCAGCTGCCAGACGGGCGATCGGCACCCGGAACGGCGAGCAG
>DPSD01000114.1:0-213 GCA_003538495.1 Accumulibacter sp. | reverse complement strand
GCGAGCAGCTGACGTAGTCGAGGCCGGTACGATGGAAGAACGCGATCGAAGCGGGGTCGCCGCCATGCTCGCCACACACTCCCAGCTTGATCCCCGGACGTACGGAACGGCCTTTCTCGACGGCCATCTGAACCAGCAGGCCAACACCCTTCTGGTCGATCGACTGGAACGGATCCGCCTCGTACATGCCGTCCTTCAGGTAGCTGGGCAGGA